>CAJORC010000294.1 GCA_905236615.1 uncultured Lachnospiraceae bacterium | reverse complement strand
TTCTTTTTCATTTGATGACCTTAAAATGCTTTAATGCCATTAGTACATATTGTTCTTTTTCTGTAAGATTCTCACATTCACATTCGAGTTTCATATCAAGCTTAAACTCATCTATACCGCATTTTTCCTTAACCTGACTAATAGATGAATTGCTTACAATAACTCCATATTTTTTTTGAATCCAATCCCTGATAGTTGAAAAAGTAATGTCCAACCGCTCTACATCGAACATTTCAAGGATTTTCGCCTCAAAAATCATACAAAACGAAAACTTCAGAACCGCTAAAATAAAGCTTGGATAGCGGTTCGTCTGTTCCGCCTCAAGTGGAGTAGGCGGGAGTCGAACCCGCGTCCAAAAACCTATCCCCCGTCCTTCTACTATCATAGTCCATCTTTTAGTATTCCCTACGCCGGACAGCGGTGGACAGCTTTCCGGTTTCAGTAGCTTCATTCTACGTACATATGCTCAAAGCTTTGCATATGCCGTTTCCTGTCTGATTGACGCCAGTGCCCCTAAGGACAGGTACTCAGGACTGACGGCTGCTAAGCCTTAGGCTGCAGCTAACGCGTAATTATCGTCTGCGTTTATTTTTAATTTTGAGATTTGACGCGATCTCCTTCGGATAGCTTCTCCGGCTTCAAAGTCCCTGTCGAGACCATTACTACCCCAGATTGTTTTCTCATATATTACATCGACAGAATATTTAAATCAATAAACCAGCGGTTTACTTTGTAACCTCCCTGATCGCCCACTCAAACATTCTCTCATCTTCCATCCGTGAATCAGAGCGTGCCTTGGCGGCAACCTTTACTCTAATGGTAATACTGTTACCGTCCACCTCGGTGATCTCTTTTAGTCCGTTCAGCAGTTTATCAGCAAGCTCATGGATTTCATCCGAAGTGTTAATATTTGTAAGCAATGCAAATATAGCTCCTCGCGGTCTTGCTACAGCACAAGTGTGTCCAACTATATCCGTGACCCTTGATGCCGCAACTCTCAAAACCTGATCAGCAAAGTCCTCACCATATGTCTCTATTATTCTGTCATGCTTTGTATTATTCACCACTATAATTCCATAATCAGCGGCCTTCTCATTATACATTTCCGCAAACTCACTCATAGCATCCACAAAAGCATGCGAATTCATAAGTCCTGTCACTCTGTCGGTCCTTGATGCTCTCTCGATCCCCTGCCGTCTGGAGATCATCTCATCTCCATCAACGAAATATCCTATCACTCCGGCTATGTCATTCCCGTAATACATCGGCATCTTATTTAAGAAAATATCATGGATCGCTCCTTTAACAATGCATTTTCCCGGATCATCCTCGATCCTTATTCCCTTTTCCAAAACCTCCCGCTCCCTTTGTTCGGAGACCTCTTCGTCAATGATCCATCTCATTTCCTCGTCAGTCTTCCCGATAATGAGATCTGCAGAATCCAACCCGAAGTAATCAAGGAAAGACTGGCTGGCGCCCAGATATCTCCCGCTCTTATCCTTCCAGAAAAATTTGATCTTACTTCCCCATATGAGACTGTGCCAGATATCAGCATACTTTGATGCATCGCTTTTGCCTAAGGCCGTGCCTTCGCGGCCGCTCAACTCAAGACCGATTTTATGCGGTTTCATGCAGAAAAGATATTCGTTCCCTCCGGATTGTGGAATAAGTATTATATAGGCCTCTCTCCAGATGTAGTTACCGTCACTTTGCCTGAACCGGAACAGATCCTCGATATATCCCTTCCCGGATCCTTCCACTCTCTCATAAAGGGTAGATGACTTCAGGAAATCATGGAATCTTTTACGCTCAGTGGGAAATATGATTTTTTCCTCTATAAATCTTATGCTTTCCTGCAGATTGTTGATCTCTACATCACCGGAGCCTACATAATGAAATCTCCCAAGCAGCGGTATTATGTGATTTTCCTTAAGATTTACCAGCAACACATTCTCAAAAAGGATGTTCAATTCTCTGAGATTAGATTCCAGCCTGGCTCTGTCTGATACATTCCTGTCATTCGTGACATTAAATATAGAACATCTAAAGAGACGCTTCTTACCTTTTTTTGCAAGGAGAACAGCGTTCAGACGCATAAAATTGCCGCCAGCTGAATAGTAAAAGGTTTCCGGGATTCCGGATTTCTCTGCCTGATCAGCAAATTCCAGATATTTTTTCATCATGGGAGAATCAGACCTGTAAAGCCTCCCGTCTATCTCGTCAAAATCAATCTTCTCAGTAAAGATCTGCTCCCAGTAGCTCCGGTTTATGAATAGATTTCTGGCCTTATCCCCGTCAAACTCCACTATCTCCAGTGGCTCATCTGTAATCCTTACATTCGAGGCTGCTATCTCATAGAAATGCCGCCACTTTCTTTCCTCTATACCTATGCCCTTCTCTTCAAGATGCTTAAATACGCTCTCAACAGGTTCCGGTTTCCCGAAATAAAATCCCTGTATCATATCGCAGCCGATTTCCCTCAGGAAGTCAAACTGAGCCTTTGTCTCCACTCCCTCGGCTAAAGTTTTCATTCCGATATCCTTGGCCATAGTAACCGTGGAACGCATTATACTCTTGGATTTCTCCCTGAAGGGATCAGCAAGAAAACGCATATCCATCTTCAGAGTGTCAAAATTATAATCCTTTAGAAGAGTAAGAGAAGAATATCCGCTCCCGAAGTCATCCACCCATACTTCATAACCTGCCTTCCTGAAGCTGGTAATGACCCGTTCCATAAGCTCTTCATCCGAAGCTATCATGCTTTCAGTTATTTCGATATGAAGATAATCTCTGGGAATATCATATTTTTCTACTGCTTTTTCGACGACCTCCAGCATGTCACACATCTGGAAATCAATGCGCGAGAAATTTACAGAAACCGGTACTACCGGAAGTCTGGCTTCGACTCTTTCATGCATGCAGCGGCATACATAATCCACCACATATGAATCCAGCTTATGGATGCATCTTTCATTCTCAAGTGTCGTAATAAACTGATCCGGTGAGAGAGTTCCTATCTCGGGATCGATCCATCTCACCAGAGACTCCATACTGCAAAGATACCCCGTAAGCGATCGGATCACAGGCTGAAAATACACCTTGATCCATTCCTTCTCGATCGCCTCATCTATCTTGCCGACAACATATTCCTGAGTCTTTACATGCTCCGCAAGCTCATCAGAAAACTCGACAATATCGTTCTTAGTGTCATACTTGATATAGTCGCAGGCTACTTTTGCACGCGAAAGTGCTGATTCTATACCCGAATCTGAGTCAAGCGCAAATCTGTAAATACCGAATTTACCGATCACATTGAACTGATTCCCATAGCTTTCGCAGAATCTCCTCTCCGCTTCCTCGGTTCTCTCCAAAACTTTTTCATATTTCGTAAACACTGCAAAATGATCATCAGAAAGCCTTGATATCACTGAATCCTCATATATTTCCGTAAGGATATCGGCCATAACCTTCAAACAGGCATCTCCTTCTGCGACTCCCTGATCTATGTTCAGAAGTTTGAAATTAACGAGATTGAGATAAATAATGGCATAGTCTTCTGAGCTTTCCCCTTCGTGCTTTATAACCTCATTAGCGATCTGCATCCGAAACTTCCTCTTGCCGTATAGTCCCGTGATGGAATCAAAATCAGTTCCGGTATTTTCAAATTTATGGACATAGATTATGCCATAGACCAGGTCCCCGTCGACGGGGTCTTTCCTGTAAGACCAGTGATTCACTACCCGAAGGATGTGATCCTTTTTTGTCCGGATATTATAGAATACATATCCGTCACATTGACACAGCTCATCTATCTGAAGCCTGACTTCTTTCTTTATGACCGAAAGACTTGTCTCTCTTGTCATTCCGCCAAAAGTTCCACCGGTAAATTCAAAAAATTCTTCCCGGCTCCCGCATTCAAATAGAGAGATCAGATTGTCATTTACAAAAATTAGTTTATGATCGTCATGGGCTTCGCAAACAAAAGCGCCACCCGCCATTTTCTCAATGAAAGACATGCTGCTTTCAGGTGTCAGATCCTCTTGCATATTTCCCCCCAGGGTCTGGCTCACTCCCCGTAAAATACCAAACGGTCCCTTCCGCGCTCCTTCGCCGTATATACGGCCTTGTCGGCAGACTTATATAGTTCCGAAAAGTTCTTTCCGTCCTTCGGGAACATTGCTGCACCTATGCTTGCTGTCACATCATACTTCGCATATTCTCCTACCTTGAGATCACGGAAGAAATTATAGGTGATCTCACCCATATGCAGTCTGGCGTTTTCATTCGGTATATCCTTAAGAAATACACAGAATTCATCTCCTCCCAGTCTGCCTACGATATCCGTGGTACGGTAAATGGTAGGAAGCTGCGTACCCACCGCCTTCAGTACTTCGTCACCGAAAGCATGTCCTCTTGTGTCATTAATTTTCTTAAAATTATCTATATCAAAGAGCAGGAACATCCCAGGCTCTTTCTCTCCCACCATATCCAGATAATCCTGGATGGTCTGCTCGGTAGATATCTTATTGAGCACTCCGGTAAGAAGGTCTGTTTCCGCCTTGCTCTTAAGCCTTTTCTGATCCTGCTCATAAAGCATCTTTATTATGAAATTCATAATAAGTATATACGCCAGAAAGACTATCAGTGCGATTATTATCTTAATATAGACCTTTTTGGAAGGTGCAAAATAATTGGTCACCTCGGTATCTATATAGTTACCGGTCGCGAGCTCCATAACCTTCCAGCCGTTAAGCTTAAGAGGCCTGTATACCAGCGCTCTTTCTTCTCCGCTTATGCTGCAGTAAGCTATTCCGCTGTGATCACCCAGCAGATTTCTTTTAGTCGTGGCCACAGGCTCAGAGCCGGCAAATAAAATCTTGCCGTCAAAGATATTATCCCCCTTCAGCACGCCCTTGCCGCCGACGGCACACATCACCACACCGTCAGCATCGGTAAATAAATACTGGGTCCGCCCGTCAAACTCTGAAAGAGAAGGTACTGTCTTGAAAAAATCAGCCGGGATCCGGACTGCTGCAAGAGAATTTCCGTCAGAAGATGGGGCGGCAATGGTGATCACATATTCATCATCCATTAGATCTGCTTCTGTTATCGTAGATTTCCCTCCGGAAGTACCCTCCTTTGCTTTTGTATACCAGTCCTCACCGGATACATCAACCTTATTTCCCGATGCATCAACAGCATTCCCATCGGATCCGGCAATATATCCCTCTATGGCACTTCCACCTTTAATAAGCTCACTTATAAAAGGCATGCTCTTCCCGCCATCAGACGAATCGTCTATCCGCAGAGCATCTGCCTCCGCTGCAGTTTTCATCGCATCAAGTTCATAGAGAAGCTTATCGGAAACAGACTTGTCATAACTTATAAGCTTCTCCTCCGCATAAGCCCTTCCGTTATTCTTAGCGCTGTCAGAAGCAAAGACAATAAGGCATATAATATAGACAAGGAGCACCCCCGTAGGCACCAGGTACCTCAGCAGGCTCAGCAATTCTTTTCTTTGTTCTTTCTTCCTTTTATTTTTCATTACATAGTCATTATAATACTATGTCCGAAAAATAAAAAGCTGAGACAAAAGCCGCCACAAATTACGTGACGGCTCCGTCTGATATGTACCAAAGCTTTTGTCAGATTACTTCCAGTTGGTATCTCCTGCTGCCTGTGCAAGCTGTGCCCTGCGGTCATCAAGATTCTTGAGGACATCATCGCTGGTCATATCGCCGATGAACATTGCTGCAAGATCAGCATTGATATCCATCCACTGCTCGTTGAAGTAAAGGATCACATCCTGAAGCACCATTCCCTTATGATCCTCGTCAAAGCTGTCAAGGAAGTCAAGAGTTGTCTTTGAATACTCAGGAGTCTGACCTACTTCTACAGGAAGGTTCTCAACGTCTGCCGCATTATCGATGAGATACTGTACATTGTCCTTTTCAAGGAGGAATGCAAGATACTGCTTTGCTGCATCAATATTAGGTGATCCGCTGTAGATAAAGCGTGAAGGACCAGTCGGATGGATATTGAGCACCTGATTATCACAGATAGGAAGTACGAAAAGACCGAAGTCATCAGCCGTATAGCCTGCTGTATTGAGGTCGCTCTCCACTATCTTATTGATGGAACCTGGCTTAAGGTTGCACATTGCAAACTCACCCTTTGCCATATATCCTTCAGCATCAGCAAACTCATCACTCATGTAGTTATCACCGAAGTAACCGTTCTGTGCAAGAGTATTAAGCTGATCTACACACTTCTTCATGTTCTCATCCTCTGCGAAGGTGGTTTCGTTCTTGTTCAGCTTATCTATTATGCCGGGCTCGATCTTATCTATGCACTGGCCGTTTCCTGCCCAGAGCATGAGAAGATGCCATCCGTCTGCCAGAGGCTCATAGATAGGTGTAACTCCTGATGCGAGAAGCTTGTCACAGGTTTCCGTAAGCTCTACGAAAGTCGTGGGAACCTTTGCTCCTGCTGCTTCAAAAAGCTTCTTGTTGTATACCATATAGTAATCAGTCGTGGTGTCATAGTATGTAAGGCCGTAATTCTTACCGTCTACGCCAGTCTGCTCAGCTGAGAATGTGCTGTAAGCTGACATCCAGGGCTCATTTGAAAGATCAACTGCGTTCTGTTCTACATTATATGTCGTCTTTAATGCAAAACCGGACTGAGCACCCCAGATATCCGGACCCTCTCCGCTGTTTAAGCGGGTAAGGAGCAGATCCTGATACTGATCGGCGGGAACTATCTGATAGGCCACGTGGATGCCAGTCTGCTCTTCAAACTTCTTGCCCAGCTCCTGCTCGGAATCCTCCACCCAGTCCTGGCTGGCCATGACAGTGATAGTTGTTCCGGCTGCTGCGGTATCTGCCGAAGCATCAGCGCTCGTATCTGCTGCCGTGTCTTTTGCCGTGTCTGCTGCGGCATCAGCGCTGCTGTCTGCTGCAGGCGCTTCCTCTGTTGCAGCTGCCGGCTCTGAGGTTGCAGCCGGTGACATATCACCGCCGCCTCCGCAGGCTGTAAGTGAGGCTACCATAGCTCCGCAAAGCAATAATGATACTAATCTCTTTTTCATTACCTTCCTCCTTTTGAATATATTGCTTCTATGTTTTATCCCGTTAAAGACCCTCTGGTCTCAAACTTCATCATCCCTTGACAGCGCCTGCTGTCTGTCCGCCTACAATGTACTTCTGGCATATAAGGTAAAGCAGCAGCACCGGCGCACAGGTAAGCAGCACATCAGCGCAGATAAGATTCCACTTCATCTCGTACTGTCCGAAGAAATTATAGATCGCAAGAGTCATCGGCCATTTTTCGGAGCTGTGCAGGAAATACAGCGGCATCATAAATTCGTTCCAGCAATTCAGAAAACACAGCACCCCTGCAGTTATGACCGCGCTTTTGAGCATCGGTAGGATAATCTTTATATAAAGCTGCATAGGAGAACATCCATCGATCACAGCAGCCTCATCAAGCTCTACCGGTATCTTTGATACAAAACCATAGATCAGGAATATGGTAAACGGTGTCTGCAAAGCCATATACAGCAGTATGATTCCGGGCTTGGTATTTGTAAGATGAAGAGTGATCATCGTCTTTGTAAGAGTCACATAGTTGATCGGTATGACCATTCCCAGAACCACATACATATACAGCGCGCTCATTCCCCTGCTGCGTCTTCTTGAGAATACATAGGCTGCCATGGCGCCGAAAAATATAGTAACAAGCGTTCCCACGCCGGCATAAAGGAAGCTGTTAAAGAAGCTTCTGATCAGCTTTCCCTTTTCTATGACTGTAGAAAAATTAGAAAAGATCCAGACCTTGGGAAGCTGAAGGTTCATATTAAGTGTCTCTCCGTCAGCCTTGAAAGCATTTAATATCACGAGGAGCATTGGAATGATAACTATCAGCGAAGCTATCCATGCAAGTATATTCTTCAGAAAGATCTGTATGAATTTATTCTTTGTCGTATATACCATCGTTCTGCCCCCCTTATTCCACTACTTCATCCTTGGTCAGGATCTTGACCATAAAGAAGCCTATGATAACCATGAAGATGAACAGCACGGAGCTTATTGTAGTTCCTTCGGCATAAAGTCCCTTGCTCATCATCTTGTATACTGAAGTATAGAGAACTTCTGTCCTGTGGCCCGGTCCTCCGTTTGTAAGGGCATATACCATATCAAAGATCTTCAAACCGTAGATGACATTAAGGACTATGGTCACGGCAAGTGTCTGTCTCAGCATGGGAAGCGTGATATATTTGAAACGCTGCCAGGCATTGGCTCCGTCAATAGCCGCTGCCTCATAGTAGATGCCGGGGATCGCGAGGATACCGGCGATGAGCAATGTCATAATATAACCTGTGCCCCTCCAGATATCCACAGCCATTACAGATCCGAAAGCAATCTTTGGATCGACAAGCCATTTCTTTGCAAGAAAATCAAGACCGATGGTCCTGAAGAATTCATTCAGGAAGCCTGTCTTTGGATTTAATATTGAAGTGAAAACAAGTCCGGTCACGAGTATGGGAAGAACCGAGGGAAGATACAGGATACCGCGGTGAAAATTCTTCCATTTGATGTTTCGGCTGAGCGCCACCGCAAAAAGAAGTCCGAGACCGGTCTTAAATATGGTCGTTACCACAGTGAACCAAAGAGTATTTGAGATATATCTCAGATAATCATTTTTTCCGGAGAAGACCTCAAGAAAATTCTTGAAACCGACGAAATGAAGATCTACAGAATATGCCGACCAGTCTGTAAAGCTGTAGCCTATA
>CAJORC010000293.1 GCA_905236615.1 uncultured Lachnospiraceae bacterium | reverse complement strand
TCAGCGCGGACGGAAACTACTGCAACTTTATGTCAAATGAATTTAAGGAATCCATAACTTTTATGAATTCACTTGAAAGTCTGAATAACGGACAGACTATCACGCAGGAGACTTTTGACGAGGGTAAAGTTGCTTTTATGCCGCTGACACTGGCAGAGTACCGCACTTATAAAACTTATCCGTATAAGATTAAAAAGTATTCGGATTTCCAATGGGACTGCATAGCTATGCCGAAGGGCAGCAGAGGAGATAATAAATCGAGGATCGATGCCCTGAACGTCGGAATGAGCAGCAGAAGCATGAATAAGGATGTTGCGTGGCGTTTTATGAAATTCCTTGCTGCAGATGAAGATGTTCAGAAGATGCTGTATGAAAGAACACCTTCTGCATCGGTGATGCCGTCGGTCATGGAGTCGGATGCCGGCGAACGTATTTTGAATGAGGGAACAGAAGATACGGACAGGCTGATCCGTTCTGAGATGATCGGAGAGACTATACGGACGGGAAGTGCGGAAATGCGTTTTGATGCTTACGAAGGAGCTATGTCCCTTGCAGACGGCGAGATCAGTTCTCTGCTTTCGAATGGTATGGAAACTGATATTGAAAGCTTTACCAGAGACTTGCAGACAAAAATAACGGAATACCTGAAACGGTTTTAGAAGGATTTTTTAGATTAGGAGGATCTTATGAAAAAAGGTAATTGGAAGAGAGTGGAGCTGCTGATCTTTATATCGGTAATGAGCTTAGGTTTGTCCGGCTGTGGAATCGGCAGGATTGGAAAGATCATTAAAAATGCTGCTGCGCGGGAGGAAGTATCTGAGCAGGCAGAATCGTCTGAACAGGAAGAAGTTTCCGTTCAGGCAGGATCACCTGAAACGACAGAGTCATCAGAGCAGGCAGGATCATCTGTTACGGAAGAAGCATCTGAACAGGCTTCCGGGAATGAGGATGCAGAGCTTAAGGAAATCCTTGCGAAAGAAGCCAATAGCACTGAGGACGAGATCAGATATTTCATTATGGATGATTTTGACGGGGACGGCGAAAACGAAGCTTTTGCAATTATAGGTTCAGAACCGGAGTATGATTTTGATGAAAAGGGACTTGTCAGCGGAAGCGTATGGTTTGTAAACAGCAATGGCGCAAAAATGCTCCAAGAAGGAATGGGAATGGGCATTAAATGCGAGAGCATCATGCTGGGTTTTGACGGAATAAAATATCCGGTTTTTTATGATGTATATGCAACCGGAGCAGCGTCTTATGTATATGAGGTTAAGGGAAAGGAAGTGTCAGAAACTCCTTTCTCAGGCTGCGGAACGGTACAGGAACAGACAGAGGATGACAGATTTGAAATCGTTGACAGCAGTTATGATGCGGAATATGATCCCGAGATAGAAGGACTGCTGGGACATACATGGAAGAGCTATTATTTTTATTACGACCGTGATACAAAAAGCATAAAAGAGTATGGCGGAGCTGAGATCACACAGAAAAAAGCCGAAGAGATCGCCGGAAAAGATATTGTTTCCGAATCTGTGACCTCGGAATATGAATTGGGCACCATTTATTACCGTGAGAACGGAATTATAAATATCAACTTTTCAAAGACTGATGATAACGGCGCTATCTTATATTATCACCGCAACTGGAATAATGAAAAAGGCTGTTATGTAGATGACTATAACGGGGAAAGTGATGAGCTGCAATCCGGAACTTACCGTTCGGAACTGTGCCCCGTAATAGCTGAATACCCTAAAGATATCTGATAAAAAATCCTCTGTCTCATTTTCCGGGACAGAGGATTTTTATTGTCTGATCATGAATTACCTGTCAGTTTTTTGCCCTTAAAGATTTCTGAAACTGCAAAGCCTATAGTTCCGCCAATTAAAAGCAGTTTCGTGATAGAAAGCACGAATGATAACCTTCCAATCGGACCTGAATTTGTGTTGGTTCTTGTTGTTCTGAAGTTCATATTCGTATTCCTCCGTTTCGAGGAAACCACCGGCTAAGCCGGTGGTCATGATTCTCAGGAATCTCTGTGAAGCAGTTTATTCAGATCTCTGTTCATCTGTCTTATCTGTGATTTCCAAATAATATATTCCACTATCCAGATAATCAGGTATAAGCCTGTTCCGATCGCTATCGCTAAGGAAAGTATGCTGTGTGGAAACCAGTTCAGAAGCTCGTTTGCAATGATAAAAGAAAGAAGGACCAAAAGATAATGGGTGATCGTGGCACGTCTGAGCCCCCATGACTCTATATCATATACAATGGTTCCGCCCATACATATGGCTCCGTGTATTCCGGATCCGATAAGTTCGGTGAACAGGATTATTCGGTCATTAATGTTTTCATAACTGAGGCAGAAAGAGCATATGACAGCTCCGACGAGCAATCCAAGTGAAAAACCGGACAGAGACTTTATTAAAAGTGCGTTTTTAATGTTCATTTTTATTTCCTCCGATTGTGCCTTGGCCGGTATGCGAGAGTGCATCTTTTACAAGATGCACTCTTCGCCTGGCAACATATGTACGTTCATCGTTTTCTAAAAACACCCCGATTGTACCGGAGGCTGAAAAGTCGAAACTTTTGACCTTACGAAGGTTGATTATCTCAGATTGGGAAATGCGTACAAAGCGTTCTGTATCAAGCAGGTCTTCAATGTCTTTTAGGCTTTTCTTAAACTCGTATACCTTTTCCGAGGTCTGAACCATTACCTTACGATTCAATACATAGAGCCTTATGATCTGCCTTTGAGGAAGCATAACGAGGCTTCCCTTATAATAAGCAGGGATCATGGGTATTTTCTTATTCACAAATCCCTGGACGGCAGCAATTACAGCTTCTACATCTTCATTTTGCTCGTTGTTTTTTATTATGACGGTTAGTTTCGGCCATCCTTTATCGATGATAAGTTTAATATCAAGCAAATCTGACATTTTGGTCTCCTGTTTCAACTAAAAAGATTGCTTTTTATTTTTTGATCTGTTCCCACCATTTCGGATATTTGATCTGACTTCCGTAGCCGGCCTGCTCCATAGCTTTGATAATTTCTATGGTTTCTGCATCTGTTGTAAGGGATTCTTCTCCGCATTTTGGGCATGTCCATAAGCAGCTGCCGTATTCTGCTCCTAATCTGCTCATTGCGGTGCTGCATTTAGGACAGGTTGATTCATTTGCACCACCGACACCACCGGTTGCATTAGCCATCTCTTCGTCTGAGAGCTCCGTATTTTTTCTCTTATTGATGATATCATCCTGAAACTTTTTTAATAAATCTTCATATTTACCAGCCATAACCATTCTCCTTTCACTTGCTTTATACAAGAGTGATATGTGTTTTTGGTTGTGATTTATACTCATTAACAAAATGCATTGCCATTTTGTTAATGAGCTCGCGCCGGTCGCATCAACGTTATACTAGTATAACTATAGTCGTTGTGTTTATAATTCTCAATAAAATCTGCGCATTCGGTCGCTTTAGCTGCTTAACTGGTATTATATGTAGTATTTTACAATAAATGCATCTGCCGATGTGTACTAAATGGACAACATATATTAAAACTTCTTCTGAACAGGTTGATTAATTTGATCTTCTTTCCAATAAATTATATGACTGCTGCCGAATACGTTAAGAAAACAACCGAATATGCAGGAATTATTGTTAAAAAAATCAGCAACTGTTAAAGTTGGATCATCAAGAAATTGAACGGCAATCCAGTCAGTTTGAAAGGAGATAGGTATGAAGAATACATTAAAGATTATGATGGTTTTAGCTTTTACAGGAATTATCCTGTCCGGATGCAGTACAGCAGATAATTCTGAAAATGTAAGTACATCTGAAATTGCAGAAGAAACAAAAGTTTCTGATGAGGTTACATCAGAAGAAGTATCAACTGATATATCTGAAAGTGCAGCTGATGCAGAAGAAGGTTCGGAGAGCCATGAGGAACTAATGAAAGAGATGCGAGTGGGTTCTACGGAATTTACAATAATGATTCCTGAAGATTATTACGGAGCAGAGGTGACAGAAACTGACAGGCGCGATGATATGATCGCCTATTATAAAAGCGATAAACATTTAATGGATTTTGATGTTTACCAGTTTGCAAAGGAAGGAAGGTCTCTATCGGATTATACAGATAAGGAATCCAAAGAATATGGAGCTGATCTTTATGAGACAACAGAGATTAATGGGATAGATGTTACATTATATTTTTCTGAAGAAAAGTATGATGGGAACGATTATAAGGTGGCAAACTATATTTTTGAAGGGGAAAGCGATTTTGGCGAAATATCATTCTGGCTTGATGGTGATGATGCAGAAGAACTTGCGGAGAAGATAATCAGAACATTGAGCAGAGAACAATCAGATGTTTCTGATATGGATATGGAAGCGCTTGGTGAGTATCTTAACTCAGAAGAATACAAAAAGAAAGTCCAGGAAGCGGTGGATGAAGCCATAAAGAATTCAAATCTTACCCTTGAAAAAAGGGATTCATCCGAGGATGTTTCAGAGGTTGACGGAGGACTGTTCATTACAAAGAATGGAGTAGAATGCAGAGAAGTACAGGTCGACTGCATTAATGACTTATATCATTTTAATGTGGAACTCTATAATGAAACAGGCACAGATCAGACTTTTGATATGACTAAGTTTGTGCTCGAAACATCAGATGGCGAACTGATCGATCCTTTCCTGCTTACAGAAGATGAAGAACCTGAGATTAAGGCAGACCTTGTGCGTTTATGGATGTCTTATACTTTGTTCGATCCTAAGAACCTTAAGGTGGGAGACGAGGTTTCGGTATATTATGACGGGGTATTAATTAACAAGGTTAGTGTCGAAGCGAAATGAATGCACAGCTTTGAACCTGTGACCTCGCTCGGGGCATTGTCACGCATGGCTGCGTTCGTTCCACAGAGGACAGCCTGTCTGCCATGTATTGTATCATTTCTGTTTTGGAAGCAAGTCCATCTCCGTATTCAAATACTTCCTTCTTAAAAATCTTTTTTAAGTTTAGGGCAAACTGGATACGCTTCTTTTCGGTATTTCTTTCATCCAGTCTGCGTCGTATGGTCTGTATATTTGCTTCTGAGAGGAAAGGCTGTACCTGTATTGAGGCTATATCATGGATTTCATTGAGCGGGACTGTGGATATCAATATGTCAGCGCCGCTAATATCGGTAAGTTCACTTTCGGACTGTATTACATTTGTTACGAGCATTTCTGATGAGAATCTTTCACGGATTATATCCACGAGTCTTGAATCCATATGATAATATGTAGGGCAAAGTATGACGGCTGACATTTTAGATGCAAGCTCTCTCTGCGTGTCGAATTTTACAGGGATCAGATCTCACAGATAAAAGAAGCAATAAAAGACGGTGTTGATCTCCGCGGATATTATGCATGGGCACCCCTTGATATCATAAGCTGTTCTTCTTCACAAATGACAAAGCGCTATGGATTCATATATGTTGATTATGATGATTATGGAAAAGGCAGCGGAAAGAGGATGGTAAAAGCGCAAAAGTTACTAATATACTGAATTTGATGGGAATCGCAGTAAAGAAAGACGATACTGTTACTATTACTATAGACGGTGACGATGAAGAGGTTGCTGCCTCAGAAATGAAAATTTTCTTTGAAAACACACTTTAATGGCTGAAAGATCAAACTGCCCTTATTCGTTATGAGTAGGGCAGTTTTCATTTTTCCATTTTCTTTTGTATGTTATAATTTGTTACATTAGTGTAATACAATTAGATCGGAGGAGATAATAAATGAAAAGGTTGTTTACTTTAGTTCTTGCAGCGATTATCCTGATAAGCGGATGTGGAAAAATGGAAGAAGATGAAATAATTGATCTGACTGAGGAAAGTGCGGAAACTACAGAAGAGCTTTCAGAAACCGAGGATGAATCTGATAATATATGGAGCAGGGACGATAAAAAAGAAGTTACCATAGATTTGGATTTTGCGCTGGAAAGTGGGAAGCCTCAACTATATATTCCGGAGTATGCAGCTGATAAAAAGATGGAATACAGAGTGGATGGAAAGAAACTAGCTGTTATCAATCATGAAATTCCGACTTTTATAAAAGAGATAAGTGCATGTGACTATACATTTGATGGAGTGATAGATCTGATAATCGTCGGAGCGTATGATAACGGATTTGATACTTTTTGGCTTTTCCGGGGATCTGCACCGGAGTTTGACGGTGATGTTTTTGGATTTATCAATGAAGATGAGCTGGAGAATTCTGTTAAGAAGAAACTGGCAGGTGAATATAATGCTGAGAAAATAAAGGATTTTCTTACCAATGGGCTTGAAAACGGCAAAATCAGCTCATACAGCGAAGCATATAAGGCTGTTATAAATTATAATGAAAAGCTGCTTTCAAATGGATATACATACAGTCTGATCTATCTGGATGAGGATGATATTCCGGAGCTGGTCGCTGATGCCTCGGGATATTATCTGAGCGTTTACAGTTTCAGTAATGGGACGGTAAAAGAGCCTATGGTGACCTGTGCTTATGGCGTTGGCGGATGCGTGGCCTATGAGTACGCACCATATAAAAACAGCATCAGGGTTTTTGGGCATGATACTGATGAATACTACAATCAGCTATATACAATAAAGGATAATAAGCTGCTTTCTGCTTATGAGCGAATAAGCTATTATGATTCCGATAAGGTGGAATACAATAATTATACTGATGAGCAATTAACCGATGCTGAGCTTGAAGCAAAGTTCAAGGATTTGGATTCATACGACTATGAGGATCTCAGCGGGGAGCAGTCAGCCGGGGAAATGCTGGTTTCACTTGAATGATCACTATTTTCGGTGTATCTGCCTTACAAGAAGCTCCTGAAACATGATATGCGACCTCTGCGTCCCGAATACCGTACTCAACTTACTGTCGCAAATCATATCTGGTTAAAACCGCATATTTGCGGGCTTTTCTTATGGCAGTTTTCCTTCCGTAACACGCATTAATATGGAATAAAACAAAAATAAAAGCTTTCGGTTAGATAAAAAGTTAGATTAACTTCTCGCTGTAAACCTCTCTCAAATGAGATCGGAGGAGGTTTATGTTTGATGGAACATCTGCTTTAAAATACAATGTAGACTATTCTGGGTTCCATGTAAATGACAAATGCTTTGACATTGTATGGACTCTTGACCAGCACACAGAGATTGTAAGAAAACTTAAATCTTATGGTTGTCAGTATATTAAAGGACGTGATGAATACACTCTTTTGAAAGAAGTTTTGGTGTCAGGAAGGTTATGTTGATATCATCGGTCCATATACTCCGGAGAAGATAACTTGGGATGAAGTATACAAGGCATTTCTGAGCGAAAAGAAAATGTGGGATAAGGACTCCGGAAGAATGTATGCCCATATTATCATCAGCTTTCATAAGGACGAAAAAATATCCCCTGAAGAAGCACTTGATATGGGAAGGGAATTTGCAGATAAATTCTTTTCCGGATATCAGAGTCTTATAGGTGTGCATCAGGACAAAGATCACCTTCATGTTCATATAGTGACCAACAGTGTTTCTTATATCGATGGAAAGAAGCTTCACCAGACCAAACATGATCTTGAAAAGCAGAAAAAATATACAAACAAAGTCTGTCTTGAACGTGGGCTTAAAGTTACTGAAAAGGGGAAACACTTTGACGGTACTGCCATGGAAGAAGGTGAGATCGTCGTATGGAGTAAAGATAAGTATAATCTGATCAAAAATGAAACTAAGAAAAGCTATCTTGCAGAATGTGCTATTGCTGTACTTGAAGCTACGAAGACGATAATGCTCTACTTGATTTTATTTGTATCATCATATTATATCGGTTCTTAAAATAAGTTTTTAATGAAATATACGTAAACCGCACTTTATATGCTGTGAAATGTAAAAAAACGGGAAGGTCATTTCTCCCTCCCGTTCTCGTCTCAGTATTTTTTGCAAGTTTAGTTCGATGCTCCGATGTACATTTTTGCTTGTTTTAGAATCTTCTCAAGATAATCTTCTGGAATTATTTCAGGCTTATACTGTTTAACATTAGTTATACCTCTTTGCCTATTGACTTTTATTACAGCTTCCATTTGCTTCGTTACCAATTCGACATTTTCTTGGTGTGTCTTTCCAAAACGAACATCTACGAAATCTTCAAATTCCTGTTGCAGTATGTCCAGTTCTTCGTTTTTTGACAGTCTGCGATAGCCATCATCAGAGTCAGAATCGATAACAAATCTGAGTCTCGTATCATCAGCATAACCTGCAGAAATTTCATCAGCAATTGATTTAAAACAATCTAAAAGTGTATTTCCTTTATCTGTTATTGTAACTTTTTTGTCAGGATTCTCCACTCTCATTTTTTCAATTTTTTCACCAAATTCACGAGATATACGATTATAAAATTCTTCCACAGGCTGATGCTCAAATTCAAATTTTCTTTGCTTCTGCATAGCTTCGACATCAGCACTACCAGGTAGCTTTGTTCCATGTAGCGCCTTTAAACCTTCAGATGAAATATTTAATGTTACCGTAGGCAAATCCTTTCCAGCCTCGGTATCACGAAACCTTATTGGTTTATTACTCTGTTCTTTTGCCTGTTCAAAAACATCAATCTTTGGTGGCTGGTATGGACCATTTATATTCCCATACATATGTACTGACATAATAAGTCACCTCATTTCTTATAGTTTATAATCTACAGTATGATATCCTATGATATTCATCATATTTTTGAAATTATTTTTAGTTCTGCTACATCTTGATTCAATGCCTGACCTCCTTATCTCTTCATTTGAAATCCTTTTCTCGAATACAACTTAAATTTTACAACTTTCTCATTTCATATATCGGCATATCATGAACAAATGTTAATAGCAAAATTGCACTATTTAATCTGTTTGCATTTATACATCATTATAAAAACATCTGACTGCTCTTACAATGCAATAGGGGTGCTTACAATGATTAATTACAAGACTATTGGAATGAAAATTAGAGAGCGCAGATTACATGCAGGATTATCGCAAGAAAGACTTGCCGAACTATGTGATGTTGGCACAACACATATATCTCATATTGAAACCGGTAACTGCATACCAAGTCTTAGGACTTTTATTGCCATCGTTAATTCACTATCTTGCTCTGCAGATGAGTTGCTATGTGACGAACTAAATAAAGCTGAACAAACTTATTCTACAGAGATTTCAAAAATCCTTGAGGACTGTACCAGTAAAGAACTAATGGTAATGACCGATACCCTTATATCGTTAAAACACTCATTAAGAAAAATACCAGAGCTATAAATTTTTTTGTTCAGACTTATAAAAAAACACATGACCATAATAACATTTAATAGTCATATGCTCTTTATTACATCTCTTGAAATGATTATCCTAATGATGTTTTCAGATGCTAAGCTATTAATTAACTTAAATTTTCCGCATATATACTGAGTTTAGTGAAAAATATGATTAAAGAGCTGCTTATTTTATAACTATATATTTTTTGCTTGTGTTGCTTGGCTTATCAGGAATTGTTCTTCGAGTTTTGCCTTTTTGAGAGCCTTTAGATCTTTTTGGGATATATCCATGCTATAGGGAAAATTCCATTTCCACAGT
>CAJORC010000292.1 GCA_905236615.1 uncultured Lachnospiraceae bacterium | reverse complement strand
TTTGCCGACTTTGTTGCAGAAGCATTCATATAAAACTTATAGTTCTTATAAGCACCTGCGCCGCCTGCAATAAGGGCAAATACTATCATTGCTATCAATATGCTCTTCCAGTGTTCAAGGCAATACAATATCAGGTCATCTAACCTTAATTCTACATCTTCTTCATCAAATTCACGGTTCATGAACCATTCCTCCTATATAACACATGTTTATATCTGACAAACTCTTTGATTATCTGCGCGGATGCGCCATGTCATATACTCTTTTTAATCTGGTCTGTACAAGGTCCGCATAAACCTGTGTTGTCGAAATGTCCGAATGTCCCAGCATTTCCTGTACAGAATGCAGATCAGCTCCGTTCTCCACCAGATGAGCTGCAAATGAATGCCTAAGTGTATGCGGTGTAATATCAACTTCTATGCCAGCTCTTCTTGCATAGTACTTTATAAGTTTCCAAAATCCCTGCCTCGACATAGCAACACCGGAACAATTTACAAAAAGAGCTTCTTCCGTCTGGTCATGAACCATAACTTCTCTGGAAGCAGCCAGATATGCAGCCAGCGCATTTCTAGCCTCAGCCCCAAAAGGGATGACCCTGTCCTTATTCGCATCATGGCAGTCTATGTAGCCCATTCCCAGATTCACATCGGTTATTTTAAGCGATATTAGTTCACTGACCCTGATACCTGTTGCATAAAGGAGTTCAAGCATTGCCTTGTCCCTTATCTCTTTAGGGCTGTCTCCGTTTGGTGCCTCAAGAAGTTTTATGACTTCTTCCTGTGTCATTATTGTCGGTGCTTTTTTTTCTATCTTTGGTGCTCTCAGATTTTCAGCAGGTGAATAGCCGATTGTTCCCTCTTTGACAAGAAAATGAAAAAAAGCCTTAACAGAAGCAATGTTTCTGGATACTGTAGACGCTGTAAAGTTCTTATTTTCAAGATCAAGTACAAAAAGTGACAGATCCGTTTCCGTAACTTTCGATACGTCTTCTATTCCTTTTAATGAGAAATAAACTATAAGCTTCGTCAGATCTCTCTTGTATGACAATTCGGTATTTACCGAAGCTTTCTTTATATTATGCAGGTAGGTAATAAATTCCCCCAGAAGCTCTTCCATTGATTTTCACCCTCTCCTCCGTATAAAAATGCGCACCTCCCCCAGCGCGCTACTTTTCATTATAAAGGTAAAAGAGCCTAAAAGCAAGATTTTAGCATCAAAAATTATGTCAATCGTTTATGTACACAGCATAACTCATTATTGCCGCTATGGTCTTTGAGTCCTCTATCTCAGCATTTAATATCATTTTCTTAAGCTCTTCAAGAGTAAATTCCTTAATTTCCACGAATTCATCCTCATCAAGATTCTGATGGCTTTTACTCAGCTGATCGGCTATATAGATTTCAATTTTCTCGTTGCAGTATGCTATAGCTGTATCCACAGTGATCAGGTGTCTCATCCTGCCGGCACGGTAACCTGTTTCCTCTTCAAGTTCCCTTGCCGCTGCCGCTTCAAAAGCCTCGTCACCATCACGTTTTCCCGCCGGTATCTCGGTCGTTACCCTGTCAAAAGCAGGTCTGTACTGCCGGACCATGATTATTTTCCCCTCATCTGTTACAGCGACCACGGCTGCCGCACCATTGTGAAGCATTATATCATATTCCTGAGTCTTACCGTTAGGAAGCTCATAAGTATCTACGCAATAATCAAGAATATTTGATTTCCTTAATTCTGTCCTCTTAAGAAGCTTAAATTTTTTTATCAAAACAGTTACCTCCAATATTGTAATTTTCCCCTTACTATGTTAGGCTGTTATAGCATAACATAAAATTGGGGTAAAAGAAATGATACTTGCAATAGATATGGGAAATACCAACATAGAAGTTGGCTGTATTGACGGGGACAAGATAATCTTTACCGAGCGTCTTTCCACCGACATCCGCAAAACCGAACTTGAATACGCAGTACTCCTGAAGACAGTTATCGAGCTTCATGACTGCCATACTGAAGATATCAGCGGAGGGATAATCTCTTCGGTAGTACCTCCCCTGACACATATTATCAAGCAGGCCGTCCGTATCCTTTTCCATTTTTCACCTATGGTAGTCGGTGCCGGCTTAAAAACCGGTCTTAACATAAAAATGGACAATCCTGCTATGGTTGGTGCCGATCTGGTGGTAGACTCCGTTGCAGGAATGTATGAATACGGTGCTCCTCTTATCATCGTCGATATGGGAACAGCCACAACCATTACAGCCCTCGACAAGAGCAG
>CAJORC010000291.1 GCA_905236615.1 uncultured Lachnospiraceae bacterium | reverse complement strand
CATTTTGTCAGAAATAAAACTATGTTTTATAAAGGAGAATGAAAGTCCTGTCCGTCAGATCATTCTTATGCTTCTGAGCTTCGTAATGGGAATGCTGCTCATGTTTATCTGTGTAATGCTGAAGCCGAGATTGAAATTAAAGAATATAGAAAGAAAATAAAAAAGAAAGAAGGAAGTCCAAAAACCGGATTTCCTTCTTTTTTTGTGTATAGCGGTATAACTTGTTATATTCTGATCTATTTTTAACTACAAAATTCTGACTAAATTTTATTTCTGTTTTTCGTTAATTATTAAATCATGTATACCTTTACTTTGTGTTTCGTGATAAGTACAATTGATATTGAAAAAACGTTTAATCATCCGCGGGAACGAAACAAAAAATTAATGAGGTGAAGGATTATGGAGAGGAAGTGTTGGGTAAACAGGCGGTCACTGGCAATGGTATTGTCAGCGGCACTGACATTGACGTCAGTGATACCGGCACCGGTTCCGGCATTCGCGAAAACCGGAAAGGAACTGGTGAACTATGATTTTACTGATTATAGTTCTACCATCATTAACGATTCTTCAGGGCAGGGAAGAGCCGGAGTAATGCGCAATTATGATAAAGGGGGATTCTCTGTCATAGATGCGAATATATACGGACGTGAGGTGAAGGCGCTTTCACTTCCCGGAGGTGAGGATGGAGGATATCTGGAGTTTCCGGAAGGACTGCTTGACAATGAGGATGATATCACGATCTCAGCATGGGTACGGCTGAAAACAAACACGGGATATCAGCGTATATGGGATTTTGGAAATGGGCAGACGAGTTATATGTATCTTTTGTCCAATGGTGGAAATGACGGGTTCAAAGGATATGCGTCAGCAATAACAAAGTCCGGATGGAGCAATGAAAAAGGAGTATCTACAGGCGAGGATAAGGATATTCCGAAGAATAAATGGGTATTTACTACTGTTACCATTGATGGAAGCATAATGAAGCTTTATGCTGACGGAAAGCTTATCGGGAAAAAAGATACCGGTGTCAGTATAAAAGATTTAGGTGCGCTTGATAAATGCTATCTTGGAAAAGGACAGTTCTCCGATCCTCCGACAAAGGCAGATTTTGCTGATGTGACAATCTATGATTTTGCCATGACGGATAAAGAGATAAGTGACCTCTATGATGTTGATGATTCAGCAAGAATAGATGGTGATGCAGCAGAGCTTAAGATTGATGGAATAGATATGGATGCTGTTACCGGTGATTTCGATCTTCCTCTGGAGGGTGAAAACGGATCGGGCATTACATGGTCATCAAACAGCAGGTTTGCTGAAATAGATGAAAGCAGGGTGAAGGTAACAAGACCTGAGGTTGGAGAGGAAGATGCCGAGGCAAGGCTCAGTGCAACTCTCAGACTCGGAGAAGAAAGCCGCAGTAAGGACTTTGACATAAGGATCCTTGCGGAAGAATCCGATGAGGAGAAGGTTAAGAAAGACCTTGATGCAATAGTGATAGAGAATGCAGCTGTTATCACTGATGACATTGAACTTCCGCTAAAGGGTGAAAGCTATGGCTCTGTAATCAGTTGGAAATCATCGGACGAAGAGCATGTCAGTAAAGATGGAAAAGTAAAGAGACCCGGAGTTGGTGAGGATGATCTGAAGGTAACGCTTACGGCAGAAGCCAGGAATGGTGAGGCGAAAGCAGAGAAGAAATTTGAGATTACGGTTCTTGCCAAAAAAGAAGCTAATTCAATAGTTTCCTATGATGAGATAAATGTTTCATGCAGGGTTGGGGATCAGCCGTTGCTTCCGAATACGGCAAGGGTTCATTTTGCAGATGGAAGCATACAGAAGATTTTCATTTCATGGCCGTCGGATATTGATAAGTCAAAGTATTCAGAAGCGGGAACATTTGATGTTAAGGGAAGCCTGGTAGGAATTGAGTACAGTTCGATAACTGCTCATGTTACCGTAAAGGATGATTACTCTGAAGATGCGAGAATAGAGGCAAAAGGTTTTGAACTTGAGGACATCAGTCTCGATGGTGATAAGGATACCATATTTACACAGAATATGGCCCGTGATCTGGCTTATCTTAAGAAGCTTGATAATGACAGGATGCTTTACAATTTCCGCAGGACATTTGGTGAGAGTACTAAAAATGCAAAGCCTCTTGGCGGATGGGATGAACCTACGGGACTTCTGAGAGGACATTCAACAGGTCATTATCTGTCTGCACTTTCGCTTGCTTACGCTTCGACAGGTGATAAGGA
The DNA here is from genome assembly GCA_905236615.1 of uncultured Lachnospiraceae bacterium. Taxonomy (GTDB): domain Bacteria; phylum Bacillota; class Clostridia; order Lachnospirales; family Lachnospiraceae; genus NK4A144. Next base: position 3,299 of record CAJORC010000291.1, on the reverse strand, counting down.
AATAAAAGACAAGCTTGATGAAATGATACATGAGCTGAGAGAGCTTCAGAAAAAGTCGAAGGGTGATCCCAGCGGCTTTAAGACAAAAGGTACAAGCCAGAGTGTCTGGAGCAGCAATCCGGAAGAATGGGGAGAAGGATTTATTAGTGCGTATTCACCCGATCAGTTTGCTCTTCTTGAGTCATATACTCCTTATGCGACGATATGGGCACCTTATTATACGCTGCATAAGCTTATGGCGGGATTTATAGATGCTTATCAGTATACGGGTAATGAAGAAGCACTTGAAATGGCTAAGTCACTTGGAAACTGGATTCATGACCGTCTCGGAGCCTGCACGGAAGAACAGCGTTCAAAGATGTGGGATATGTATATTGCCGGTGAGTTTGGCGGTATGAACGAGTCAATGGCAAAGCTGTATGAAATTACCGGAAATGAGGATTATCTGGAAACAGCCAAGTACTTTGACAACACAAAGTTTTTCAATAATCTGAGTCACAATATTGATGATATCCACGGACGTCATGCAAATCAGCATATACCGCAGATAGTCGGTGCACTTGAGATATATCAGGCAACGGATAAAAAGGGTGATGCTGAGAACTACTATTTTAAGGTTGCGAAGAATTTCTGGAACAGGGTTGTAAGAGACTATGCTTATTCAATAGGCGGAGTTGGAACCGGAGAGAATTTTAAGGAGGCAGGAGCACTTGCTGCCAATATAAATACTGACAGGAACTGTGAAACATGTGCGGCTTACAACATGCTTAAGTTAACCCGTATGCTTTATGAGTATGACCCTGATGATGCGTCATACATGGATTACTATGAGCGTGTTCTGGATAATCAGATAATCGCATCGCAGGATCCGGATGAAAAAACAAGCAATAATGTAACTTATATGCTTCCTATAGGTAATGGTGTGGCAAAGGGTTATTCCGATGATTATAACAGCTTTACCTGCTGTCACGGAACAGGCATGGAAAACCATGTTAAATATCAGGAGGCAGCTTATTTCAGGAAGGATAATACTTTATATGTAAACCTTTATATGCCGACCACGCTTAGATGGAAGGATAAAGGAATTAAAGTCATACAGAAAAATGAATTTCCCTCGGAAGAGTCAGTTATTAAGATTGAACCGCTTGGAGGAGATTCAGCGGATAAGATAAATCTGAAACTCAGAGTACCTTATTGGGCAACGAATGACTTTACTGTAAAAGTAAACGGCAAAAAGGTCATTGATGCTGCGGAACCTTCAAGTTATGTGGAATTGAAGGATATTGCTGCAGGCGATGAGATCATTGTAAATATGCCTTTTGATTATCATCTTTCAGCAACTCCCGATAAGATTGGCGGCAGTGAAATCGCAAGTGTAATGTATGGTCCGCTCGTGCTTGTCGCAAAAACAAATGATAAGAACTGGAAGACGTTGAGGTTTGCAGAAGATATCAGTTCTTCGATAAAGAAGGATGACAGTGATCCGCTTGCAATGACCATAAACGGTCTCAGCTTTGAGCCTATGTATAAGGCACATCATTATAATTACAGTACATATTTTAAGATTTTGCAGACCGGTGATGATGCAGCTTATTATGAGGTCAAGCTTACAAATGAGACTCCGAAATACGGTGATGTATCCGTGAATTCAGAACTCGTAAAAGAAGGTTCTGATCTGGAGATCAGTGTAAAAGCGAATTCCGGTTATAAGCTTAAGTATATTAAAGTAAACGGAGAAAATCTGAAAGCAGATGAGAACGGAAAATATATAGTTAAGGGAGTTGATAAGGAACTTGAAATTGTCGTAAGGTTTGCAAAGGATCTTCCTTCTGAAGCAGATCCGAAGGCTTTAGAGCTGGCAGCGGCTGCTTCATCGGATTATACTGCATCATGGGAAAATGTTGATGGAGTAAACAATAAGAATAACGAACCAAAGTCTTCGGCGCCCGGCACGAATGTCGGATGGGGAAACTGGCCTCAGGATCAGGGTTCAAAGCACTGGATAGCATATACATGGGATTATCCGGTAAAGCTGAATACCAATAAGATCTTCTGGTATGATGACGGAGGCGGAACCAGAGTACCCAAGAAGATTGATTTCGAATATGCTGATGAAAACGGCGACTGGCATAAGGCTGAAATGAAGGACAGCGGTTCGGATATATTTAAGCTGAATCAGTATAATACCGTAAAGCTTGAAACAGTCAATGCAACAGCACTCAGAATGAATGTAACTATAGCCGATTTTGACGGCTGTGCGGGAACCGGTGTTGTAAGGTGGAAAGTAAGCTGCGAAGAAGAAAAGCCCGAAACACCTAGTCAGCCGGATGCTCCGGAAGAGCCAGAAACACCTAGTCAGCCGGACGTTCCGGGAACAGTGGAAGAAAGCGAAAACGGCTACATACTTAAGAATGATCATTTCATAGTCGAAACAGGCAGGTACGGGGAGATTTATTCACTTAAGATAAACGGTGATGAATTTGACACAAACTATGTAATGAATAGTAAAAATGCTTCTGCACAGGATACGAAGGGGCATGAATGGCTTGGCGAGATAATGCTCCAGACACGAAAGGGAAACGAGACCTCGTGGACTAAGGAAAGAACCGGAAGGTCTGACAGTGTCCGTAAGGTAAGTCTGTCCGGAAACAAAGTTATTGTCAGCTATGAAAATGCGGAGGAAGTAAATGGAATTAAAAACGTGAAGGTTACGGAAACCTATTCACTTGAAGGCGAAAAACTCAAGTGGGATATTTCCGTAAAGAACGTTACGGATGAGGATATTGAGATCGGTGATCTTGGTCTTCCGCTTCCTTTCAACGAATTCTGGACGGCAGGAGATCAGATATATGAAACAAGGACTGTAGACCACAGTTTTGTAGGACAGAACGGTTCATATATTTATGTTACCAGACCAAGCGGTCAGGGTAAGTTCCTGCTCATGACGCCGGATACGGAAAGCGGCGCCGGATTTGAATATCAGGATCACTGGCGTACCGGTGAACACAGCGGCGATGAAGTTGCATGGTGTCAGGATCAGTCAGGATGGCAGAACGGACTCAATGTTTTCTATATCCATTCCGCAGCGATCAGGGAAACAGGAAGAGGATATCTTCCAAACAGTTCACTTAAACTTGGAAAGGGAGAGGAAAAGACTTATACCTTTAATTTCCGCGGGGTTGATAATGAAGCTGAAATGAAATCCGCTCTTTACGAGGAAGGACTCATTGATGCCGTAGCAGTTCCGGGAATGGCATTCTCAAAGGATATGCCGGCGAAAGTATATCTTCATACAAAAT
>CAJORC010000290.1 GCA_905236615.1 uncultured Lachnospiraceae bacterium | reverse complement strand
GGGCAGGTTCAGTATGATCTGCAGAGTGGGCATATTCTTCATGATAATGTACATATTGTTTCTTGCAGAAATACGAACCTTAAATTCATTATATCTCGATCCGGTCGCACCCGAACCCTTATGCCATACTATCGCAGAAGGCTCGTAGCAGTTCCTGTAACCCATGATCCTGCCCCTGTATCCGACATCGATATCTTCGAGATAGGCAAAATGAAATTCATCGAACCAGCCTATCTGATTAAGAACTTTTCTCCTGTAGACAGCTGCACCTGCGCATGCCGAAAAGACATCACAGGGCTTGTTGTAACGGTCTTTGCTCTTGCCCTTTCCCCGTGCATAAGCCCATCCGAAAGCGCTGTAATAGTCGCCTGCCCCATCTATCCTGTCGGGTCTGTCCATCTGAAGCATCTTGGCCGATACGGAAAATATGGATTCATCCGCTCTTACAGCATCATAAAGATTTCTGACAAAGGATTTATCTGCCTTTGTGTCGTTATTCAGTAATATAACATAAGGGTGATCCGATGCCTTAAGTCCCTCATTCACAGCCCTTGAAAATCCGAAATTTTCGGCAAGCCTTATAAGCTTCACCTCAGGATAATCCTTTTCAACTATATCCGCACTTCCGTCATCAGACTTATTATCCGTCACTATGATGTCAAAATCCTTGAAATCCTGCTCCCTGAGAGAATCAAGACATTCCCTTATGACATTTTTTCCTTTGTAATTAGGTATGATGACAACTATCTCTGCCATAAATTATCCTTCACTTACTGTTTTACACTCATAAACTGAACTTCAGGATCCAGAAGCACAAGATAACCCTGAGCTCTTATTTTTTCAAACATTTTTATCGGATCTTTCTCATAATACTTCATGAGAGAACGCCTTACCAGACAGGCATGCAGTGAAACCGCCTCAACATCCTGCTGCATGGATGCCCTGTGCATGTAGCCCGAAAGCTTTGTATGCATCTTTGCATAAAGAGAAACCCTCCTGTCACAGGCATCAACGGTATAGCCGTTACATATTATGTTTCCGAGTTCTCCTATGATACGTCCTCCGACTGCTCCTACATCCTCTCTCAGGAAGTAAGAAGCAAGTATCTCCTCATAATCTTCATCAAGAGGGATAAGCTTCTTATCAACTATCAGACAGTATTCATCTTTACTTACAATATTCCGTCCGTAATTTATCCTGTAAAAGCCACGGTGTTTTGTATCCGTAACCTCTGCGGTAATGTCTTTATCCCTTAAATAGTCCCTTAACACCTCTTTTCCCTTTTCGTAAGCATAAAGCTTGCTCATGGGATTATCCGCAGTCGAATTATCTGACACGCACCAGTGGTAAAGTATCTGGGGTATATGGGATATTTTATCGGGACTTGTCTCTTCTGTACAGCGGAGTATAAAATCATAATCCTGAGCCCCGTCAAATTCACTCCTGAAGCCGCCGGTTTTTTCTGCGATCGTCCTTCTTACAGCAAAAAGATGGCATATATAATTATTCGAAAGCAACAGATCTTTGTTGAAATCCGGCTTCCTGTTAGGGCAGAAATACTTATCGGAATCAGCTGAGTATTTATCCTCATCCGTATAAACTATGTCAGAACCGTCCTGAACTGCTGCCGCTATCATGAAAATAGCATCATTTTCGATAAAATCATCATGATCCACTGCTGCAATATATTCACCTGTGGCTTTCTTTAATGCTTCATTGGTATTTGCCGAAATACCCCTGTTTTCATCTATTTTGAAATAAATTATCTCTGTATTCTTTTCATCAGCAGCTTTGAATTCATCAACAAGTCCCTTTAATGAATCATCATCCGACGCATCTGCTATTATCGCCTCAAAATTTCTGTATGTCTGTCCGGCAAGGGAATTCAAAAGACGTATAAAAGCTATGTGATCCGTATTGTAGGCAGGGATCAGGAGGCTTATTTTTACGGCCTTTTCTACCTCTCCTGCTGTTTTCGGTATGTCTGAGGACCTCTTCCTCTGCACTTCACGATTATACAGATAGTCCGAGCAGCTGTCTTTTATTCCCTCACCGCTCCTGATCAGTGTATCCGTGATCCCGTTTCTCTCAATATATGATTTTGTCCTTGCATAGATGTTTTCAAGAGTTCGTAAATTCATAATCGCTCCAAAGCTTTAATTTACAGGGATATAGGTCTCACCTGTTTTGTAATCCATAAGTTCGGGATCGATCCTCGTTTCGGCAAATTTTGCAGCATTAAGCCCGGCCTCGGCACCCAGTGCATTGAGTGCATCCTGATTGTAATGGTACTTATCCGTCATGTATTCTTCCCCGAAACCCGAAAGCATGGTTGAGATAAGAACAAATCTCGGGTCGGTACGGCAAAGCTCTGTCTGCACATCCGCTATGCGCTTGTAGGCATCGGGATCATCAATGGTTCTTCCGATCCTTATAATGAGAAATTTATCTATTCCCCGATAGAACATCTTCGTTGAGAAGGTGTTTAAATCTGTAAGATACTGGTCTGTTGAAACATTTTCAAGAACATCATTCTCGCCCTGAAGAAAGACAAGGAACTGGTTTCTTACCGTATAACCGTTGCCTTTAAGCCATTCCTTTGCATTTAAGAATCTTGTTACAACATCTTCTCCCACAACATCAGTTGCCCAGTAGGTCGAGGGTGTACCTCCCTTTGATGCCGATACCGCAACCACCGGAACCTTCGTTTCCTCATAATAGGCATTAACGAAAGCACTGACAAGACTTCCCCTCTTAAGGAAAAGGTCATTCATTGTCTCGGTATTCTCATAAAAGCCGAAAGGTTCCGTTATGGTATAAAGCTTTGTCGGATCAGATACAGAGCGGAACTCCGCTCCTGCACCGTCTATCACCTTAACGGCCTTGGACGGGTCACCTCCCAATCCGCTCATATTGCTCTGCCCGGCAAAAACAATGAGATCCACCGAAACAGATTCTTTCTTCTCATCAAGAGAACTTTCCTCAGTAGCTTTATCAAGCTGTTCCTTTATTTCTTCATCAATATCGGACTCATCGAGAAGCGGTGCCGTTCTTTCATCTGATACACTCGCATTTTCCGAGTGTCCCATCATAATGCTGCTGCCCTTCTTTGCGAGGTAGCTTTTAAAAACGGAATATGTCATTCCCGCAAGCGCAACTGCCACCAGAATTACAAGCAGTGGTACGAAAATAACTCTTCCTCTTGTCTTTTTCACCTTATAACCTCTATACGCTGTTTATTATTTCTTAAAGACAAAGAGCTTGCTTATAATGTAATTAAGAACTATAACAACAAACTGTGCTACAAGCTTAACTGCAATTCTGTTAAATCCAAGCCATGTAATGAAGATAAGGATGATAATTTCCTCTACAACAAGAGTGAATACCCTTCCTCCAAAAAATGAACTTATCTGCTTGATCAGAGCAGCAGTTCCTTCAACATGTCCGTCAAATACCCACGTCTTGTTCGTCACATACTGAAACAGAACACATATCACCCATGATATCGCATTTGCCAGAAGATCGTTAATCTTCATAAAATCCGTAAAAAGCGCAAAGAGGATGATGTTCAGGAAAAAAGCAAGTCCCCCGAAAAAGAGGTACATAAGCCCTTCCTTATACTTCTTGTAAAAAGGTTCGAAAATATTCAGAACCGGCAGGTGCATCATCCTGTCAAATATGTCTTCTTTTCTTTCAACTGCAGTAACGTTTTTTTCATTCATGACACTATCCATAACAATTATATCTTTCTATTAAGCCTTACAAAATCCCTCAAAGCATTTTTTCCAATGCCGAAGATCCTCTTCATATTTATCGAATTGACGCCGCCCTGCCTCGGCCGGAAGGTTATCGGCACAAATTTAAGCAATCTTTTATGTTTTGTATAAATTACAGTTATGAGAACATTTGTAAGGAAATAATTTCTGGGCACAAGATGTATCTCCTTTTCCAATGTCTCAGCCTTCATCAGACGGAAAGGTGTATTTGCATCCGTAACAACACAATGAAAACAGAAAAATATCACTGCTTTCAGAACCTTTGTAACGAAAATCCTTGACCATCCGTCCTGTCTGTGATTCCTGTATCCGACTATCATATCGTAATGGCGTCTGCATCGCCAGAAAGCCGGAAATTCCTCCGGTCTTGTC
>CAJORC010000289.1 GCA_905236615.1 uncultured Lachnospiraceae bacterium | reverse complement strand
CTGCAGGGTTTCCCTGAAAGAACAGCATATTTTTGATGCCGAACTGTAGGAGAGTCTGTTTGCAAGTCCCGGTGTCATATCCGATTCGTGAATGATAACGGGGATTTTAAGCATCTTCGCAGCCTTAACTACAGGCACGGAAACAAATCCGCCTTTTGAAAATATAATATCGGGCTTTTCTTTTCTAAGTATTCCGAACGCCTGAAAAAATCCCTTCATAACCCTGAAAGGATCGCTGAAATTCTTCGGATCAAAATAACGTCTGAGCTTTCCTGAGGATATCGCATGGTATTTTATACCTTCAGCCGTGACGAGCTTCCTCTCTATTCCGTTATATGAACCGATATATGCAATTTCAAAACCATTTTCCTTAAGATCCGGCACAAGAGCCAGATTCGGAACGCAGTGCCCGGCCGTTCCGCCGCCGGTTAAAATTATTTTCTTCTTATTATTATCCATAGCAAGTTGATTATATCACATATTTATATCTGATACCAAAAAAAGAGGGGCGGACAGCTACTTTTATTGAAAAAGACCGGTGATTTTGCTATGATGTTCTATGGTGGGTTGCTTTCATCATTTAATCATTTCATTGAGAAAGGATTATATATGCTGAGAACCGGAATGCATATTTTAGGTACTGTTTACCGGAATCCGGATGATATACCCTTCGACGGCTTTATGAAGCTTAAGAATGCCGGTTTTGATACAGTCGATTTTAATTTTGAAATATTTCACGAATACGATTCACTTGTGGCAACGGACGGAAGCTGTTTTTATGACAGAAGCATTCCGGAGCTTAAAAGCTTTTTTGAACCATATAAGAGGGCTGCCGAAGAATGTTCGCTGGAGCTTTTTCAGGCACATGCACCTTTTCATGAGTATCCCGAAGGCGATGAAGCTGCTCTGAGCCACATTCTTGAAGTGCAGAAAAAAGTAATCGCACTCGCGGGATGGATGAAGATCCCGTATCTTGTGATACATCCTTTTGAATTGAATAATCCGCATGACAAGGCACGCGAAAAGGTTATAAATACGGCCTTTTTCTCGAAACTTGCTCCTTATGCAAGGGAAGCCGGAGTCATTATCTGCCTTGAAAATCTTTTTATTACGGTTGGAAGCATTACAAGAGAGGGCGTATGCGCAAACCCTTATGAGGCGGTTCTTTATATTGATGAACTGAACCGTGAGGCAGATGAGGAGCGCTTTGGATTCTGCTTTGATATCGGTCATGCTGCAATGCTGGGCAGCAATATTTATGAATTTCTCATGATGCTGGGTCCGCGTCTGAAGGTGCTGCATCTGCATGAGAATGACTGTGTGAATGACCAGCACGGCATACCTTTCACTCATTCAAAATACTGGTGCGGAGAAAGTTCAACCGATTGGGAAAGTCTTATTATGGGACTTCGCGATATACATTACAGCGGTTCATTGAATTTTGAGACAGGTTCATCACTTTATACCGCTCCTGAAGCACTCGGAGATGCGGTCAGAACTTTTACTCATGAAATTGGGATCTATTTAGCGAAAAAGATTGGAGGATAAAATGGGAATTGTAATTAAAGATGCCCTGACAGTTCTGTGTGAAAACGGTATTGATAAGATCGCAAAACACAGCATCTATATCGAGGGTGAGGATATTGTCGGAATTGACAAGAAGCCTGACGGATTCAGCGAGACAAAAGTGATCGACGGAAAAGACCGTCTGGTCATTCCGGGACTGGTAAATGCCCACACCCACACTTATATGTCAATGATGAGGAACTGTGCAGATGACCTTTCATTTATGGACTGGCTTTTCAAGACAGTAAACCCGATAGAGGACAGGCTTGAAGGCGATGATGCTTACTGGGGATCGCTCCTGGGACAGATCGAGATGATAAAGTCAGGTACGACCTGCTTTAACGATCAGCAGATGAACATTCACAAGACGACACGTGCGGTCAAGGAAAGCGGAATGAGAGCCGTTATCTGCCGCGGACTTGTCGGAGGTGAATATGACAGATCCGACAGACGTCTTGCGGAAGCGCTTGAGGAGATGGAAGACGGAAAAGACTGCGATCGTCTGAGCTTCTTCTTCGGACCTCATGCACCTTATACCTGCGAACCTGAATACTTAAAGATGTGTGCCGACGTTGCAAAAGAAAAGGGGATCGGAATTCATATCCACCTTTCGGAGTCGGTTACCGAAAGTGAAAATATGATGAAGGATCACAACTGTACTCCTATCGAGTATGCACGTGATGCGGGAGTTTTCGAGGTTCCGACCATCGCAGCGCATTGTGTGCAGGTTACACCTTCAGATATAGAGATACTTAAGAAATATAATGTAAGCGTAGTAACAAATCCGGCTTCCAATATGAAGCTCGGAAACGGATTTGCTCCCGTGCCCGAATTAATGGCGGCAGGAGTAAACGTATGTCTCGGAACAGACGGTGCGGCTTCAAACAACGGTCAGAACATGTTCCGTGAAATGTCATTCCTTTCACTTATACATAAAGGAACACATAAGACACCCCAGTGCATAAGCGCAAGGGAAACCTTCGCGATCGCAACAAGGAACGGTTCGAAGGCATTAGGTCTCGGAAAGCTTACGGGAACTATTGAAGTCGGAAAGAAGGCAGATCTTGCCATCCTCCGTCTTGACGTACCTTCGATGATGCCGAACAATAACCTGCTTGCGGCACTCTGCTATTCCGCAAACGGTTCTGAGACAGATACGGTGATCATCAACGGCCGGATCGTTATGGAAAACCGCGAGATGAAGACAGTCGATGAAGAAAAGGTTTACTATGAGATCAGGAAGATATGCAGTCGACTTGGTCTCGATACTAAGGAGTATTGAGGTCTTATAGAGTTCATTATCTGCAACGTAACATATACAATGAAAGAATGGAGAAAAATTATGGCAAGTGAGATCAAAGACATTAACCTCGCAGAATCAGGTTTAAGAAAGATAGAATGGGTAAGGCGCAACTGCTCACTCCTTTCTATGCTTCATGATGAATTCGAGAAGACAAAGCCTTTCGCAGGAAAGAAAATAGCTCTTTCCGTACACCTTGAAGCAAAGACCGCTTATCTCTGCCTCGTACTTAAGGCAGGCGGAGCAGAAATGTACGTTACGGGTTCAAACCCGCTTTCCACACAGGATGACGTTGCTGCAGCGCTCGTTCACGAAGGACTTGAAGTTCATGCATGGCACGGTACAACAGATGAAGAGTACAACAGCCATATTAGGGCCGTTCTTTCACCCGGTCCCGACATCATTATCGACGACGGCGGCGATCTGGTCCACATGATGCACACCGAACTCAAAGACCTTATTCCGAACGTTATCGGCGGTTGCGAAGAGACCACAACAGGTATCATCCGTCTTGAGGCAATGAATAAAGAAGGAAAGCTTAAGTTCCCCATGGTTCGCGTAAATAACGCAATGATGAAGCACTTCTTTGATAACCGTTACGGTACAGGCCAGTCTGTATGGGACGGTATCAACAGAACAACCAACCTTGTTGTTGCCGGAAAGATCGTTGTTGTTGCAGGTTACGGCTGGTGCGGCAAAGGTGTTGCAATGAGGGCAAAGGGACTCGGCGCAAGAGTCATCGTTACAGAGATCGATCCTGTTCGCGCGATCGAGGCTGTAATGGACGGATTTGACGTTATGCCTATGAACGATGCTGCAAAGCTCGGTGATTTCTTTGTAACTGTTACAGGCTGTGACAAGGTTATAGATGAGGAAGATTTCTATAACTTAAAAGACGGCGCTATCCTCTGCAATGCAGGTCACTTTGACTGTGAGATAGATATGGCTCGTCTTCGTGAGATCGCTGTTGAGAGCTCAGAGATGAGAAACAATATCATGGGTTACAAGTTAAATAACGGTAACTGGATATATGTTCTCGGTGAGGGAAGACTTGTAAACCTTGCGTGCGGTGACGGACATCCGGCAGAGATCATGGATATGTCCTTTGCTATCCAGGCTCTTTCAGCCAAGTATCTTGTTGAGCATAAGGGCGAATTAAAGGAAATGCTTATAGATGTACCGGAAGAAGTTGACAGAGAAGTAGCTGTAAAGAAGCTTGCCTTCCTCGGAAAGTCGATCGACAAGCTTACTCCCGAACAGGAAAAGTACTTAAACGAATCAGGACTTTAAGGAGGTAATGGAAATGAAAGACGATTGCATTTTTTGTAAGCTTGCGAACGGTGTATTTGAGACAAACACCGTTTACGAGGACGATGATTTCAGGGTAATACTTGATGCAGGTCCGGCAACAAAGGGACATGCACTTATTCTTCCGAAAGAACATTATGCAAATATATACGAACTCCCGGATGAGCTCGCATCGAAAGTATTTGTTCTTGCAAAGAAAATGGCAACGGAAATGACCGAAAAACTCGGGGCAGAAGGCTTCAATATTGTCCAGAATAACGGCGAGCTTGCAGGACAGACGGTATTTCATTTCCACCTGCATCTGATCCCCCGCTACAGGGATGACGGACAGAAGATTGGATGGAAGCCCGGCAAACCTACTGATGAAGAGCTTAAGTCTACACTTGACCTGTTAAACGGTTGATAGATAAAAGGCTTGCGAATAGCTTATAAAACGCTCATAATAGAGAAGCATTACGATACTTATCTAAAGTGCAAAGGAGATAAAAAAATGGCAAATTGGAAAAACCTTGATACACTTGCGTCATATAATGAACTTAAAGGTGTAAAAAAAGTTAACCTTAAGGAAGTTATGTCTGACGAGAGCGGAGCAGAAAGAGTAAAGAAATACTCGGTACCGATGGCAGGAAACATGGCTTTCAATTATGCTGCAAAGGAAGTTGATGACAGCGTTCTTGAAGCACTTAAGAAACTTGCGGAAGAGGCAGAACTTGCAGAGAAATTTGAAGAGCTTTACAACGGTGCCGTTATCAATACAGGCGAAAAGCGCATGGTTCTCCACCACCTTACAAGAGGTCAGCTTGGAAATAAGGTAGAGGCTGACGGCGTTGACAAGAGAGAGTTTTACTTAAATGAGCAGAAGAGGATCGCTGATTTTGCAAATAAGGTACACGCAGGCGAGATCACAAATGCTGCAGGCGAGAAGTTCACAACAGTAGTTCAGATCGGTATCGGCGGAAGTGATCTGGGCCCCCGTGCAATGTATCTTGCTCTTGAGAACTGGGCAAAGCAGAACGGCAAGTTCAAGATGGAAGCTAAGTTCATCAGCAATGTTGACCCGGATGATGCATCAGCAGTTCTGAATTCTATAGATGTAGCACATTCCATTTTCATTCTGGTTTCAAAGTCAGGTACAACACTTGAGACTCTTACAAACCAGTCATTCGTTACAGATGCGCTTAAGAAAGCAGGACTTTCTTCTTCAGATCACATGATCGCCGTAACTTCAGAGACATCACCGCTTGCAAAGAGCGATGACTTCATCGAGGCATTCTACATGGATGACTATATCGGCGGACGTTATTCTTCAACTTCAGGTGTTGGCGGAGCAGTTCTTTCACTTGCTTTCGGACCTGATGTATTCGCTGAGTTCCTTGATGGTGCAGCAGCAGAGGATAAGCTTTCAGCAAATAAGAACATGCTTGAGAACCCTGCAATGCTCGATGCGATGATCGGCTTCTATGAGAGAAATATCCTCGGATATCCCAGCACGGCGGTTCTTCCTTATTCACAGGCACTTAACCGTTTCCCTGCTCATTTACAGCAGCTCGATATGGAGTCAAACGGAAAGTCAGTAAACCGCTTCGGTGAGGACATTGATTATGTAACAGGCCCTGTTATCTTCGGTGAGCCCGGAACAAACGGACAGCATTCGTTCTATCAGCTCCTTCACCAGGGAACAGACATCATCCCGCTTCAGTTCATCGGCTTTAAGAACAGCCAGATCGGAAAAGATGTTGACATACAGGGAAGCACAAGCCAGCAGAAGCTTTGCGCAAACGTTGCAGCACAGATAGTTGCATTCGCATGTGGTAAGGCAGATGAGAATAAGAACAAGAACTTCGAAGGAGGACGTCCTTCAAGCATAATCATCGGTGACAAGCTTACACCTGCAGCTCTGGGTGCGCTTCTTGCACACTTCGAGAACAAGGTTATGTTCCAGGGATTTGTATGGAATGTAAACAGCTTTGACCAGGAAGGTGTTCAGCTTGGTAAAGTTCTCGCAAAGAAAGTACTTGCACATGAAACAGACGGTGCTCTTGCAGAATACAGCAATCTTTTGAACATTTAATTACTATATAGTTTACATAAAACATTAAAATGGCGTAAGCCCGGAATTGCCCGTAAATAAGGCGTTCCGGGCTTATTTTTTGCTTTTTGACAGAGGCTTTAATCCGTAGAAGTCTGAAAAAAGCGAAAAGCGATGCAGAAACTATTGTAAATAAATGCGTCTGCTTTTAGAATTAAATCCGATTGCGTAAATCTGAAAGAGGAAAACTAAAGATGAAAATAGATATTGAAGAAGTAGTTAGAAGCTATGGAGACATGGT
>CAJORC010000288.1 GCA_905236615.1 uncultured Lachnospiraceae bacterium | reverse complement strand
TTTGTGCAAAATATGAAAAAGAATGATATAATCGTAGCCGGTAAAAATTTTGGATGCGGTTCTTCAAGAGAGCATGCACCTATAGTTTTGCAGGAAGCAGGTGTGGGCTGCGTTATAGCAGAGACCTTCGCACGTATTTTTTACAGGAATGCGATAAATATCGGTCTGCCGATAATCGAGTGTGAAGAGGCATCTAAAAAGATCAGCGCCGGTGATGAAGTTTATGTGAATTTCGACAGCGGCGAAATTAAAGATATAACAACGGGCGAGAGCTTTCAGGGACAGGCATTTCCTGAATTTATGCAGAAGATCATTAAGGCAAGAGGGCTCGTTAGTTATATAAACGAGGAGCAGTAGGAGGATTAAGTAGTTTTGAGTATTTTACAGGCAGTTTTGTTAGGCTTATTGCAGGGACTGGCAGAGTTTCTTCCGATTTCGTCATCGGGACATCTGGCGATCTTTCAGAATCTTTTTCATATAGGTGAAGGCACAGATGAGATGTTTCTCTTCGATATCCTTCTTCATTTCGGAACTTTGATATCCATATTTGTTGCATTCTATAAGGATATCTGGAGACTTATAACTGAGACCTGCGGAATGATAAAAGATCTTGTTATGAATATTGTGAACAAGATCAAGGGAGCAGAGACAGTAAGGATAGTAAGGACAGGATACAGAAAGTTCGTGCTGATGGTGATAATATCCACCATACCTACAGGAATCATCGGAGTCCTGCTTAAAAGCATCACAAAGGCGGCTTCGGCAACGCTCATTATGCCGGGTATATTTCTTCTCATGACGGCAGCATTACTCTTTATCGCGGATAAGGCACCGGAGGGCGAGAAGAATCCGAAAACGGCTACTTACCTTGATTCTGTGATACTTGGAGCTGCGCAGGGACTTGCAACGCTCCCCGGAATATCAAGATCCGGAACCACCATAACAACGGCGCTTCTTTGTGGTTTTGAAAAGAAATATGCAGTCAAGTATTCATTTATAATGTCTATTCCGGCTGTTCTCGGAGCATGCGTGATGGAGATAAGCGATGCAAAGGGATCAGTGCTGGAACCGTCCTATATCGTGGGAATGCTGGTTGCAGCGATCGTGGGATATGTAGCTATCAAGACAATGCTTGTAGTTGTAAGGAAGAAAAAATATATCGTTTTTTCAATATACTGTCTGTGCATGGGTATTGTCGCAATAGTGGGTAGTTTTATAGTAAAGTAAGAAATGAAAAGGAACGGTCTTTAAGGGGTTAATGGCAGCAAAGAAAAGGAAGAGGAAAAATAATAAAACGGTACATTCAAAAGACATGAGCATGGGAATGGAGATAGCACTGATCGTTCTCCTTGCTTTCTGTACAATGCTTGTATTGGGCAATTTCGGCATGTCTTCAATTTTCGGAGATTATGTAAATTCTTTTTTCTTCGGAATATTCGGGATAATGGCATTCCTGTGGCCGTTCTTGCTTTTTATAGGTACGATTTTTGTAATAGCAAACCGGGATAATGTCAGCGTCATAATCAAGGCGGTGACTGTTCCGGTGATTTTTGCTGATTTGGGAATGTTAATGCAGTGCTTTTCTGCAGGAGAATATGCAGACGGCACTTATATGTCGATCTATGAGTTTTCATCAGAAACACATCATGGGGGAGGCGCGATCTTCGGCGGACTTTTTGAACTTCTCCGTTCTGTATTTTCTACAGTAGGAACGATAGTTATAATACTGGTCATACTTATTGCATGTATAGTAGCCATTACCGGAAAATCTTTTATAGAATTCCTGGAGAGAACCGGAGTGGAAGTAGCGGAGAGAACGGTAGATGAGGGTAAAAGAGTAGCGGAACGTACGGCAGAGGAACACAGAAGACGCCGTGAGCTCCGTGAAGAGGAGCGCAGGAGAGAAAAGGAAGAACGGGAAAGACAGAAAGAAGAACGGGCAAGGAAGCTTCTGACAAATATGACTGTCGGAGATGAACCTGTGGCAGCAGGTATATATGAAGGAACTTCCACACCGGAGGTATATCCGGCAGCCGACAGATATCCATCGGCTGATACAGATCACCCGGAACACTATGATGAGATAATTCCTGCCGAAAAAACAGAAGAGAAAGAAAAAGATGTCAAGATACACAGGAACGGAGAAGTTTATTCACCGTTTGCGATGAATCCTGACTTTATGATAAAGCCAGATATAAAGACTTCCGATGAGAAACAGATCCCTGCGGAAAAATCCGATATGCATGAGATACATTTATCCGAACTTGATACAGAAGAGGATAAAGAGGAAAACAAAGAAGAAAAGATAATACATATCTCAGCAGAACCTGTAAAGTTTAATGAGAGTGTATTTGAGTTTAAGCCAAAGGCTGAACCGAAGCCGGCGCCAAAGACAGAAACAGATCCGGTAAATGAAATTACAGTAAAGACTACGGAAAATAATGCAGAAAAGGCTGTTGAAAAATTTACGGATGATAATACGACAAAGCCTGTCATAAGAACAATATCCGAAAATCCTGTAAAGATAAAGAAAGCAGAGAGAGCGGAAAAGACTGAGAAAGTTGAGAAAGCATCTGAGGAAGTTCTGAAAAAGAATTATTTTCCGGATATGGAGACAGAATACGAATTTCCGCCGACAGATCTCTTGAATCTGCCTAAGAGTGTACAGCTGGATTCACCGGCTTCGCTTCAGGTGACGGCTTCGAAGCTGGTGGATACTCTGGCAAGCTTCAGTGTAAAGGTCAGGATGACTGATATCATACAGGGTCCGACCG
>CAJORC010000287.1 GCA_905236615.1 uncultured Lachnospiraceae bacterium | reverse complement strand
CCGCTTATAGGGTTGGTTCCCTCTCCGGCCTTTCTTTTCATTTGTCCTAAGCGTTCGGAATTTTTATTGGCAAAAGCCGAAAAATCTTTTACTTTCTTCCATGACATGATATGTGCATCTTTTGATGCCTTACAGGATGTCAGATAAAATTTCTTCACCCTCGGCTCATCCTCTGAAGTCGCAAATGAAAATGCAGCAGTTGCTCCGAGCTTTGGATAATAAAAGCTGAAGCCATCTTCCTGTACATTCCTCACAGCTTTTTTCTGAAAAACCTCAGTGAGTTCGTCCATTGTCATTCCTGTTAGTGAATATCCGTCTATCGTTCCGTCAATTATCGGACCGTCATAGATCATTACACCATTGTTATATATCTTACCGTTTCCATCAGGAACATAATCCGCAAGGCTTCCCTCATACCAGAGCTTATCGTCTATAAAGCAGTGTGCATCTCCGACAACGCTTCCCTGGTCAAAGTTTCCCTTTATTATCTCATTGTCATCAAGGTTCAGAATACCTTCACCTGAATAATAACCGTCTACGAAATCACCTTTAAAAGCAACGGAACCGCTTTTGTTGTAAGCGACTCCATTACCGTTATATAAATCTTCTTCGAAATCACCCTTATAGACTACCTTCCCGTTTGAATACTCAACTCCGTGACCTGATCTTTTTCCTGCAGAAAACTCTCCGTCATAAACCAGCTTTCCGCTTTTATACTGTCTCCCCTTGCCTTCATATAGTCCATCTTCAAATTTTCCGTCATAAACCTTTACGCCTCTGCGGTACTCTATACCATTACCGCTGTATTCACCCTTTTCAAAATTTCCGTCATAGATAAGCTCTCCCATATCGTAGAGTTTTCCCTTACCCTGATATACATCCTCCTCAAATTCACCCTCATAGAGAATAAATCCGTTTTCATCATAAAGTTTTCCTTCTCCGTTATACTTACCCTCTTTGAAAACACCATCATAGATAGGTACACCTTCGTTGAAAGTTTTCCCCTTTCCTTCGAATTCACCATCCAGATAGACTCCGTTAAAAGTTTCAAGATTGTTCTTGTCGTAGGTTATTCCCTTTCCCTGACGGACTCCTTTTTCAAGTTTTCCGCTGAATTCCGGCATAGTCTTCTCCTTATCATAATAAAGAACGACTTTTCCGTTATAATTTCCAACCTTTTCATTCTGATCCCACATATGCTTGGTTAGAAAAGTGCTGACTATCCAAGGCCATACGACTGTTACAAGCAGTATGCCGCCTATGATGATCGTAAGAATCACCGTAATTAGAAATGATTTAGCGATAAGAAGGTTTCCCGTCTCCACATAATCTTCTCTTTTTGCCGGCTTCTTTCCTGTAGACGCAGCCGCATCAAGAACCTTCGGTCCGATTTTCGCTGCCTGTCTCGTGACACTCGTAATACTTCGTATCCTCGAAGTAAAACTCGTCACGAAGCGCATGAAAAACGCTCTTAAGGTTCTTAACACAACTCCCAGAGATGCAACTAATCGTCCTAAGATACTCTCCAACATAGTCTTCCCCTTTTGCCTGTCTTAATTACTCTAAATAGCTGACTTTTCCCTCGCCATTAGTTTCATAGCTGTCTGCCAGATATAGGTAATACTTTGCGATTCCATCATGCGGATTCTCCCTGACCACCTGAAGGAATTCGGCTCTCGCAGTCTTATAATCTCCTGAATAAAATGAATATACGGCATCAAGAAAGATCTTTTCCGTACTCTGTTTCTTAGCCACGATCTCAGGAAAGTCTCCGTCATAGATTTCATAAATGCGGATATCGGATTCCGTTCCTTCGACCTTTCCCACGAACCTGCTCATATAGCCCCTGACCAGACCATGTACCTTTTCGGTGCATAGTATACCGGTCTCTATTTTGTCAAAGAATGACAGCAGCTTGGCACTTGTGTTATAACTCTTTGATATAGCGATCGGCTGCATTTTTGTATCATTGCCTATTACTCCGCTCATTACTGTATTCGAGTCAAGAGCAACATGAACAGTGACATCATCCTCGTTCTGGAATTCCTGTACGATTTTCACTGCTGCCATAATGCAGTCAGGATTCTTGTCCTTAAAGAGTGCCGCAAATCCGTCATATCTGAAATCAAGTACTGTACCGCCATGGTCATCAAGAATTCTCGAGGACCTTCCCACCAGATTATTGAGCTTTGCAAATAACTCTTTTGTATCTACTGAATAAAGGTCTTTATCTATCTTGAACGAGACCGTCATCATTATTAGCTCGTACACCGAAGATGTTTCCAGATTTATGTCAGTCGCTTCCGTTACTCCAAGCAGTTCCACGACATTCTTTGGCATAAACCTCTCATAACATTTTTTAT
>CAJORC010000286.1 GCA_905236615.1 uncultured Lachnospiraceae bacterium | reverse complement strand
CAACTCCGTACCGAAGGATATGTATGCAGAGAGCATCAAGGGCAAATTCGATTATACACACACAGACACATTCATGGGCTTCCACTGCGGAAATACATGTACTTCAAAGCTTGCATTCCATGAGATGAAATATCAGAAGATCATGGCAAGCACGCTTCCGAGGGAAGTTACTAACGGAACCATCGAGGGAGATATCATACCGGGCGATATCACATTCTACAGACTGCAGGGTACAGCAGAAGGCGGACTCAGAGCATATATCGCAGAGGGTGAAGTACTTCCTGTTGCTACAAAGTCATTCGGTTCGATAGGTGTATTTGCAATTAAAGAAATGGGAAGATTCTACAGGCACGTTCTTATCGAGAAGAACTTCCCTCACCACGGTGCAGTTGCATTTGGCAAATACGGTAAGGCACTCTTCGAAGTATTTAAATATATCGGCGTTGATGTTAATGAGATCGGTTACAACCAGCCGGCAGAAGTTCGTTATCCTACAGAGAATCCATGGAAATGAAATAATCCCTGAAGGGCAATCTGCAGAGATAAACGACAGATTACTATACATAGTTCACAAAACAGACAGTGGATCTACGGGTCCCTGTCTGTTTTTATTTGTGCAATGTTTGTGGAAAAATTAAGAATGTATTCATTCAACTATACAAATGGCACAAGAGAGCAATAATAGTTTGGTTAATAGCAATAATTGTTGAGTAAAACTTTGATAAAAGTGTTTTACTAATATTAAAGGTAATTGTTTCTTAGAGATAGGAGGGAATTAAATGAAAAAGCGAATTATTGCTCTGGCAATGACGGGAATCATGGTTATGTCTGTACTTTCAGGCTGCGGTGGGGGAGAACCTCAGACAAGCGGTAGTGAGGCGGCTGGAAGCAGCGCAGCAACTGGGGCAGCAACAGAAACAGCAACAGGCGGGGACAAACCTGTTCTTAATGTATGGTCATTCACAGATGAAGTTCCGGGAATGATCGAGAAGTATGTAGAGGCACATCCTGATTTTCCTTACAAGGTCAACCCTACAATTATTGCAACAACAGAAGGTGCATATCAGCCGGCAGTTGATGCTGCACTTCAGGCAGGCGGAAGCGAACAGCCCGATATCTATTGTGCAGAGGCAGCTTTTGTACTTAAGTACACAAAGGGCGATATGCAGGATTATGCAATGCCTTATAAAGATCTCGGAATCGACATTGACGCTAAGATCAAGGAAGCAGAGATCGCACAGTATTCAGTTGATATAGGAACAAATACCAATGGAGACGTAGATGCACTTGGATATCAGGCAACAGGCGGTGCTTTCATCTACAGACGTTCAATAGCAAAAGATGTATTCGGAACAGATGATCCGAAGGAAATCTCGGCAAAGATCGGCGGCGGAAGCGGAAACTTCGATAAATTCTGGCAGGCAGCAGATGAACTCGCAGCAAAGAATGTTGCTATCATCTCAGGTGATGGTGATATCTGGCATCCGATCGAGAACAGCTCAGAAAAAGGCTGGCTTACAGATGACGGAAAACTACAGATAGATGCCAAGAGAGAAGAGTTCCTTGACATTTCAAAAAACCTTACAGACAAGGGTTATTCAAATCAGACACGTGACTGGCAGGATGCATGGTTTGCAGACATGAAGGGTGAAGGTGCTAAACCGGTATTCGGTTTCTTCGGTCCTGCATGGCTCATCAACTACACACTTGCTCCTAACTGCGGCGGCGAGAAGGCAGGCGAAGGCACATATGGTGACTGGGCAGTCTGCGATTCACCTGTAGGATTCTTCTGGGGCGGCACATGGCTTCTTGCAAACAAGAACATGGATGCAGACAAAGTTTCAGCAGTTAAGGATATCATCGAGTGGATCACACTTGATACATCCGAAGACGGACTTCAGTATAAATGGGCAAACGGAACATTAAATGGCGAAGGCGGAACAAAGGATTCAGTTGCATCTGCAGCAGTTATGGCTAAGTCAAACGGCGAACTTGAATTCCTCGGCGGCGAGAACATGTTTGACTACTTCATTCCTGCAAATGAGTATGCAAATGGTAAAAACCTTACACAGTATGACGAGTCGATCAACCTTACATGGAGAGACCAGGTTCGTTCATACGCAGCCGGCGAGAAGGACAGAGATGCAACGATCAAAGATTTCAAGCAGACAATAGCAGATACACTTGCAATTGATGCAGCTGAATAAAGCAGTTAGGTAAGGTTATCCGGCATGCCGGGAGCGTAAAGCTCCCGGTTATGCTGCAGACAGGAAAGTAAAGCTTATGAAAAAGAAAAAGAATAATTTCAGTTATGCAAGATATGGCTATTATTTCAGTTTACCTTTTATGATAGCTTATGCGATTTTTTCACTTTATCCGACACTTTATACGGCAGTGATCGGATTTACGGATCTTAAAGGAATAGGTACAACAAACTTTCATTTTCTGTGGAGCGATCCATTTCAGAATTTCAGAGCAGTTCTAACAAGTCCCACATTTCAGACAGCATTCCAAAATACAGTAGTTCTCTGGCTGGCAAACTTCATACCTCAGATGGCGCTGGCACTTTTGCTTGCTGCATGGTTCACGGACAGAAGGACCAAAATGCCGGGACAGGGAATTTTCAAAGTAATTTTCTACATGCCGAATATCATTACAGCGGCAACAGTTGCAATACTCTTTTATGCACTCTTCGGATATCCGATGGGACCTGTAAATGACCTGCTGGTAAGCTGTGGTTTCATAAAAGAGCCATTTAACTTCTTGATCAAGAAAGCTTCTGCCAGAGGAATTGTAATATTCATCCAGACCTGGATGTGGTACGGCTATACAATGATCGTGCTAATTTCCGGAATCCTCGGTATCAGCCCTGACATTTTCGAAGCGGCTGAAGTGGATGGTGCAAACGGATGGCAGATATTCTGGAAGATAACTCTTCCTAATATAAGAACGATCCTTTTGTTCACACTCGTTACTTCACTCATCGGCGGACTTAACATGTTCGATATACCTAAGCTCTTTCTTGTCGGAGGACCGGATAATGCAACACTTACAACAAGTGTTTTCATCTACAATCAGGCATTCAGCGGTGCATACCTTTATAACAGGGCAGCTGCGGCATCGATGATCATGTTTGTAGTTATCGTGGCAGCTTCGGCACTTCTTTTCTACCTCCTTAGAGATAAGGATGAGGCAGCGTTGAAGAAGATAAAGAAGCAGCAGATGAAAGAAGCAAAGGAAAAGGCAAAAAATGAATTAAGAAATGCATCACATGAGGAGGCAGCAGTATGAAAAGAGAATCTTTAATAAAGAAAGTGCTTATGTTTACTGCATGTGTGGGTCTTGCGGTTCTCTCACTTCTGCCCTTTGCTATAATGCTTGTGAACTCAACACGTTCAACCTATGAGATACAGCAGCACGCAGTTTCACTTATACCGTCATCCTATCTTATGAAAAACATGTCGGTACTTTTGGGAAAGAGTTTCAATCCTTTCGTGGGATTTATGAACTCTGCGATAATCTCAGTTGGAACTACTGCTCTTGCAACTTACTTCTCAACTCTTACAGCTTATGCACTTGTAGTTTATGACTGGAGGCTTCGTGAGAGCTTCTTTAAGTTCATACTTGCCATAATGATGATACCGGCACAGATCACGATGATAGGTTTCTATCAGATGGTTTATAAGGTTCACATGACTAACCATCTTTCGATGCTCATCCTCCCGGCGATAGCTTCTCCTGCAATGGTATTCTTCATGAGACAGTACATGGTTGGAGCACTTTCGCTTGAAATAGTCCAGTCGGCAAGAATCGACGGCGCGAAGGAGTTTTATATCTTCAACAAGATAGCACTCCCGATAATGAAGCCGGCGATTGCGACACAGGCGATTTTCACTTTTGTGTCGAGCTGGAACAACCTTTTTACTCCGCTGATACTTCTTACGGATCAGAAAAAATATACCCTGCCTAT
>CAJORC010000285.1 GCA_905236615.1 uncultured Lachnospiraceae bacterium | reverse complement strand
GGAGAACAAAAAGATGAAAGAATTCGAGTATAAGATCACTGATGAAGTAGGACTGCACGCACGTCCGGCAGGACTTCTTGTAAAATGCGCAAAGCAGTTCAAGAGCGACATCAAGATCGACTACAACGGAAAGTCTGCAAGTGCAAAGGCACTTATGGCAGTTATGGCTATGGGTGTAATGAAGGACGCTGTTGTTAAGGTTACTGTAGAAGGTGAAGACGAAGAGACCGCTTATACAGAAGTTAAGAAATTCATGGAAGAAAACCTGTAAACCCTAATATTAAGGAGATTTTATGGAACGCTACAATGGTAAAAAAATCTACGAAGGGATTGCGATCGGAAAAATTGCTTATCTAGGCAAGAAAGAACAGGTTGTTGAAAGAAAGCATACAGACGACAGCGAAGCCGAGAAGAAGCGTTACGAGAAGGCACGTGAGGAAGCAATAAGCCAGCTCAGAGCCCTCTATGCAAAGACAAAAGAGGAGATTGGTGAGGCTGATGCCGAGATATTTGATGTTCACGCTATGATGCTTGAGGATGATGGCTATAATGACTCGGTATTTAACATCATTGAGGCTCAGAAAATGAACGCTGAGTATGCTGTAGCTGTTACCGGAGATAACTTTGCCGAAACTTTCGCCTCCATGGATGATGAGTATTTCAAGGCACGTTCGGTTGACGTAAAGGATATTTCGGAGCGTGTTATCAGAATACTCACAGGTGAGAGCGAAGCGTCTGTTGATGCATCGGTTCCGTCAATCCTTGTAGCTGACGATCTGACACCTTCAGAGACTGTTCAGCTTGACAAGTCCAAGATACTTGCATTTGTTACGAGAAAAGGATCTTCCAATTCACATACGGCAATCCTTGCACGTACCATGAACATTCCGGCAATTATCAATATTGACGTAAATGAGAACTGGAACGGCAAGACAGGAATTCTTGACTCTGATAAAAATATATTCATTGTTGATCCTGATGAGGCAACAATGAAAATGTACGAGTCATTACTTGAAGAGCAGAACCAGAAAAAGAAGCTTCTTCAGGAGTTAAAAGGCAAGCCCACCGAGACAAAGTCCGGAAAGAGCATTATGCTTTTTGCAAATGTCGGAAATCTTTCCGATATAGCTTCTGCACTGCAGTATGATGCAGGCGGAATCGGTCTTTTCAGAAGTGAGTTTATCTATCTTGGAAAAGAGACTTATCCGACAGAGGAAGAGCAGTTTGCAATCTACCGCAAGGCTGCAGAGCTTATGGCGGGTAAAAAGGTCATTATCCGTACTCTTGATATAGGTGCCGATAAGCAGTGTGATTATTTCGAGCTGGGACATGAGGAAAATCCCGCTATGGGCTTCAGGGCTATAAGAATATGCCTTAAGAGACCGGAAGTATTCAAGACACAGCTTCGTGCCCTTTTCCGTGCAGCAGCATACGGAAATATCTGCATCATGTATCCTATGATCACTTCGATGTCAGAGATAAGCCAGATAAAGAAACTCGTTGCTGAGGTCAAGGCTGAGCTTGAGGAGCAGGGTGTACCTTACAAAGATGCTCCTCAGGGTGTAATGATCGAGACACCTGCAGCAGCAGTGATTACTGACCTGCTTGCAAAAGAGGTTGATTTCTTCAGTATCGGAACGAACGATCTTACACAGTATACACTTGCAATAGACCGTCAGAATGCGGCTCTTGATGATTTCTGCGATACACATCATGAAGCAGTACTTCGTCTTATAAAGATGACAGTTGATAATGCTCATGCAGCAGGTATCTGGGCAGGCATTTGCGGTGAACTTGCAGCCGACACATCGTTGACGGAAACTTTCCTTAGAATGGGTGTTGATGAGCTTTCAGTAGCTCCGCCGTCAGTTCTTAAGGTAAGAAAAATAGTTCGCGATTGCGATTGATCATCAAGTCCCATCGATTAAAGTCGGTGGGACTTCTTTGTGGATAAAACAAAAAATGAAAAAAAATAAAAAAAGAAATACGGACAGGACATTTATAATTGTATTTATTATAAGTGTTCTTCTTATATTGTTTTCGGGATATATTTCTCTGAGACAGTATTTTCCGCAGAAAACATTAAATAACGAAGAGAATACTGAACTTTCCGGAATTCTTGTAAGAGCAGCAGAGAATCCCGGAATGTTTTTTGATATAAAAGCATATATGACGGACGATATGGCATATATATTCCTTCCGGAAACGGCGGATGCGTCAAAGCTTGCTTTTTATACCACGGATATGGAAGGAAATAAGCTTGAGAGACTTGTACATGATTTTACGGAAGGAACGCTGAAGGTTGAGAATATCGAGGTTAGAGCGATACAGTCGGATATTCCGACGATCAACCTGAATATTTGCGACAGCTATCCAACACTGGAAGAAGTGGAAGCCTCCAAAGAGCATAATGTTGGGACAAAGGCTGATTTTACAATGGATGCGCTCGATGGAAAAATTGTCGAGGGTATTGTTGAAATGCGTGGCAGAGGAAACACTTCATGGAAGGAAGATAAAAAATCCTATCAGATTAAATTTAAGAAAAATACCGATCTTATGGGAATGGGGGAAGCCAG
>CAJORC010000284.1 GCA_905236615.1 uncultured Lachnospiraceae bacterium | reverse complement strand
TTAAATCAACCGGCGGAACTCCCGGGAGCGTTAGTTATGAATTCAGTCTTAAGAGAGAACTTGACAGCGGATTGATACGCTTTGCTCTTCCGCAGGGAGAGAGTTTCAGCTTAAAAGGGATAAGGATAGACACGGACAGCTTTATATCAAGGGATGCACTGGTGCCTTATTTTATTGTGGTTCTGATGATCGTTCTCGGGATCCTTTTTATCGGAAAGCAGAAGAGCAGAAAACCTTTTGATAAAGGAACCGTCATTGCTGCTGCCGTACTTCTGATGATATTTATCATCAGTGATCTGCCATGGCTCATAAGTTCCGATATCTTCAGGGGAAGTGACACAAGAGACCATCTGCAGAGAATCGAAGGCGTAATGTACGGACTTGAAGCAGGGCAGTTTCCTGTGATCATTTATCCGAACTGGTGTAATAATTTCGGAGAGCTTGGAATACTTTATCCGAATACATTCCTTATTTTTCCGGCAGTCCTCCGGATGGCTGGATTTTCGATGCCGATGGCATACAGACTGTTTATGTCTTCTATATGCCTTTTGCAGGTGATCTCTGCCTATACCGCATCGAAGATTATCCTAAAGAACAGACGGGCTTCCCTTATCTCATCGGCGGTATACTGTCTTACGCCTTATCTTCTCTACAATATGTATCAGAAGGGAACGGCAGCGGGAAAGTCAATGGCGGCTGTTTTTATCCCTCTGCTTTTTGCGGGAATATACAGCATTGTATCTGAAGAAAAGGCAAAGAAAAAATGGTATCTGATCCCGATAGCGTCTGTGGGGATATTGCAGTCACATGTGGTTTCCACTTTTTTTACAGGCTGTTTTGTATTTCTTATAACGATCCTCCTGTTCAGGGACTTGTTTCTGAATAAGGAAAATCTGACAGCCATCCTGAAGGCCGTTGGAGTATCGCTATTAATAAACGCCGGATTTCTTTTAAGCTTTATTTACTATTATTTTTCGGACTGGGACAGAAGCAGACTTGAATGGCGTGATTTCTTTTCAGGACTGTTGGACTGGGGAAAGCTTACGGGAGACGGGATAAGCTATTTTCTGCCGATTATCGCAGTGGGAGTTGCAGCAGTCCTGCTTTCCGGAACTGTCAGCTTTGAGGGAAAAAACGAGAGAAAACTCTTTATTGTGTTTGCGGTGACCGGGATAGTTTTTTACTGGCTTCAGACACCTCTTTTCCCATGGAAGGCTTTGGTTAGTATTCCCGCAGTAAAGACTCTGACGAACCTGATACAGGCTCCGCACCGTTTTATCATTTACTGCACTGCACCGGCATCTCTATGGATGGGAAAATGCTTGTCGTCGTGGGATAAGAAAAAAACGGTAAGGATCATTGCGGCTCTTATGACGCTGATTGCCCTGACTTATGGCATATTTATCCAGTTTAAGGAATATTATGGGAAGAAGCTTCTTCTTCATGATATTTTCGGGAATATTTATACGAGAGTTTCCATGGACTATCTGCCGAACGGGACAACTGAAGAAGATTTTCATTCGGATCTGGGAAGGGTTTCGGATGAGTCAAAGATAGAGTCGATCTATTATGAAAAGGATAACGGAGTCTGCACTTATCTCTACTCATGTAACTATGAAGGAGAGTATGCGGAATTTCCGCTTCTTTATTATGATGGTTATAAGGCTTATGATCAGGACGGAAATGAGCTGGAGGTAAAGAAGGGCGACAATAATCACATTAGAATATATCTTGAGAAAGGCGAAAACAGGAGCATAGTTGTCGGCTTTAAGACGAAGCGTATTTTTACGGCAGCATATATTTTCTCTATTGCGGCCGGCACGGTTTTCGCGGCTGCTTTGCTGAAAAGAAAAAGGGCGGATTAATCCTGCCCTTTATATGTGCAAACCTTACGGCTTCTGTTGTTTTTTACGTCGTCATATATAATGTCAAAGGTTTTTCCAATCTCGATGGTCTTCATCGGGATACCGTTAACTTCGTAGCGTCTTGCTGCACCGGCTTTGACAAAATCTTCTTCAAAAGGATATATTGTTACGAAAATATCGGCGTCGAGGTCACGAACGTTCATGCTGTATGTGCGTTCTGTCTCGATGCCGTTTTCGTCTATATAGCCTGCGGTAAAGTCCTTTAAGTAGCGATAGCTTACACCGACCTGCTCTTCAACGTAGTGGACGAAAGTAAATGAATGCTGGCATTCCACGTCGATAAAGACATTCTTGGTGTTGTGGGTCCTGCAGTAGTCGAAAGGCGAATCAGCCCCGAAAGAACTTTTGTTGGTGAGGGAGCAGAGGTAATCCGCATCCTTGCCCCATACGGCAAAAGAATAAATGGGGTGCTGGGTTCTTTTGAAATCATCTCTTTTAAGGGCGGCTTTTCCGATAACTCCCGTTTTGCAGGGGGTTTTCTTTATGTCAAAGGTTTTCCCCTTGCAGAAATCCCAGTTAAAGGTCGGGATAAGGATGGTCCCTTCCTCACCGATAACGTCGATTATCCCGTCTATCAATACGCTCATGTCATGATCGTCTTCATGCTCGATACAGGAGTAGAGAAGTGTTTTTACATCTGATGACACCCATACGCTGTCGCCCTTTTCAAGTCCGAAATGTTTTGGGATATCCCGTAATTTAACATAATTTTCCATAGCTGATTTCCTTTTTATATATCAAAAATATTTGTTTTAACATTATATCACATATATGTTATAATCGCTTTTGAAATAGATGTTATATTTTTATGGAGGATTTTTTTTTGAACCGCGAAGAAATATTTGAAAAAATAACAGTGATATTCAGGGAAGAATTTGATGACGATTCTATAGTGATAGTAGATGAGACAAATTCAGAAGATATAGAGGACTGGGATTCACTTGCCCACGTTGAACTCGTAATGGAAATGGAGAGGACTTTCGGACTTAAATTTAATATAAAAGAAGTCGGAAAGCTTGCCAACGTCGGGGAAATGGTTGATCTTATCGAAAGGAAATTAGCTGAAAAATGAACCATTACAAGTATGAAGAACTTGAAATAGGCCATAAAGAAAGCTTTGAAGTTGAAATAACTGAAGAAATGCTCGATTCTTTCAGAAAAATAACGGGTGATATGAATCCGCTGCATAGGGATGACGAATTTGCAAGATCGAAGGGAATGGATGCACATGCGGCATTCGGAATGCTTACGGCATCATTTCTTTCAACTCTTGCCGGAGTTTATCTTCCTGGTGAGTCAAGCCTTATACACAATACAGAGATAAAATTCATGAAGCCCGTGTTTGTCGGTGACAGACTCACGATTTCGGGAGAAGTTGCAGAAAAGAACGATGCGTACAACACGATCCGCCTGAAGGTCGGGATGAGAAATCAGTCAGGCGCAAAAGTCCTTAGGGGAAGCATGCAGATAGGTATCGTGTAGTGCATTAGCAATTTTAGAAGTCAGTTGCAGATAATTAACAAATCCAAAGCGGGGAATGGTTATCTGTAACGTGGTTAAAAAAACGGGGGTACAGTTATGGATGAAAAGATTGCGCAGCTGCAGAAAATCGTTGATGAAGCAAAAAACATAGTCTTCTTTGGCGGGGCGGGGGTATCCACCGAGAGCGGCATACCTGATTTCCGTTCAGTGGACGGACTCTACAACCAGAAGTACGACTATCCGCCGGAAACGATCCTTTCACACGGTTTTTTCATGCACAACCCGGCAGGTTTCTACAAATTCTACCGCGATAAGATACTTATGGAAGATGCGGCAGAGAGACCGAAGCCGAATGCTGCGCACTTAAAGCTTGCCGAAATGGAGGAAAAAGGCAAACTCAGTGCTGTGATCACACAGAATATAGACGGACTGCATCAGGCAGCCGGATCAAAAACCGTATATGAACTGCACGGAACGGTCCTGCAGAATTACTGCATGGACTGCGGAAGAGAATTTGACCTCGAATATATGATGGAGACCGAAGGGGTTCCGAAGTGTGATAAATGCGGCGGTATCATCAAGCCGGATGTGGTACTTTACGAAGAAGGTCTTGACGGTACCACGATGAGCGGTGCGATAAATGCCATCAGGGCAGCGGATGTCCTTATAATCGGCGGAACAAGCCTTGTTGTTTATCCGGCCGCCGGACTTATAGATTATTTCAGGGGTGAACATCTTGTGGTTATAAATAAGGGCGCAACTTCGCAGGATCAGAATGCCGATCTCTGCATTGCCGACAGCATCGGAAAAGTGCTCGGAAGCATTACGGTCTGAGAAAGAAAATATACGAAAAAAAGTGCTTGCAAGAAAAATATTTCTATGATAAGATTTGTATTCGTGGTATATCCTTGCTCGCATTTTTAAGGTGCGAGCCAAAAGTCCAAAAGGAGGTTTGATTAATGAACAAATATGAGTTAGCCGTTGTAATCAGCGGAAAGCTTGAAGAGGACGAGAAGAACGCAGTCCTTGACAAGGTTAAGGCTCTTGTTGAGCGATTCGATGGAAAGATCACTGCTATCGATGAGCAGGGCAAGAAGAAATTTGCTTATGAAGTTGAGAAGATGAAGGAAGGTTACTACTTCTTCATTAAATTCGAGTCAGAGGCAACAGCTCCGGCTGAAATCGAAAAGCGTATTCGCATAATGGATAATGTCGTACGTTACCTCATTGTTGTTGATGACATCGAAGTAGTTGAGCCTAAAGAAGAGAAGGCTCCTGAAGCTGCTGAGACTGCAGAAGCAACAGAGTAATACAAAGACCATTCGATAATTAATAAGGAAAGAAAGTAAGGTAATTAAATTATGAATAAAGTTATTTTAATGGGGCGCCTTACAAGAGATCCGGATATTCGCCAGGGACAGGGCGAAG
>CAJORC010000283.1 GCA_905236615.1 uncultured Lachnospiraceae bacterium | reverse complement strand
CATTCTTGAAAAGTATTGTTGCGATAAGGCTCATCATAGGGCACATAAGGCAGACGATCATCGAAGAGATCGAGATGATAACAGCGATCGGAGGAACTTTTGAAGGATCGATGAATCTGAATGCCAGAAATTTTGCTGCTTTTTCAACAACGAAAAACTCAAGGATAAAAGCAGCCGGAAGCATGATCTTAAGTTCCGAGAAAGCCATAAGGAAGACCTTATTCTGCATTCCTCCTATATTGAGTGAAATGTTGTAGCAGATCATGGCATAGACCATGACGAAAGCCATAAGAATTGTGAAAATGATGTTTTGTAACTTTGTCTGCGGCATAAAAAAACCTCCTGAATGATTGAATAGACAGTTATCAAAAGCACTGTGTTGTTCGTTATCATACAGGAGGTTCTGTTTTACTCTTGTAAGTATCGTTTCCAATAATACCAAATATGCTTAAATTACATGTCTTTGAAAGACAACGTAGTTCAATATATCACAAGATAAAAAAATATGTAAGAGTTTTTTGAAAAAAATTTTTTTGGTTTACTTATCCGTTTTCATTGCAACGCAGTCGGCTGTTGAAACGAGATAACCGCTTTCGGGAACAGTCAGGTTTCCTACATGCGGTAAAGGAGAGTCGGATTTATCTTTGGAAATTGTGATAGATCCGATGGCTTTTCCGGATGCGTCATAAGCTGTTACCGAACAGTCCGCTTCTGCCATTGAAACAGCATAAGTTCCGGCATCAACATAGGTATTCATATGTGATTTCAGCTTATAATATGTCTTGCCCTCGTTGCTGCTGCTTTTGTCAGAAAGTTTATCAACTTCCGGAGTAGGTTCGGTCGCTTCGACAGTAGCACTGCCTGCGGTTCTGGAAAGGATTTCTCCAAGCTTTTCATTTCCTGCCATGGCGCTTCGGCCGCCGCTGCAGCCGCAGAGAGATAATACGAATATAAGAGAGAAGGAAAATATAATTAATCTGCGCATAGCTATCCTCCTTGAAAAACCATCTGTTATATTTATTATACACTAGAAAAGTATAATGTATACATAAAATGCTTAAAGTACTTGAAATTGTGCAACGATTTTGAATATAACAACGAATAAACGTTCGAAAAAAATCTTTACATTCTGCAATGCTATATGGTAAACTATAATTTGTTTTGAACATGGAAATATGGAGGGTTTTAAAATGGCAGACGAGACAGTTTATGATGCCGGCAGTATACAGGTGCTGGAAGGACTGGAACCGGTAAGGCTCCGTCCCGGAATGTATATAGGAAGCACCGGTTCTAAGGGCTTAAATCATCTTATATATGAGCTTATGGATAACTCGGTTGATGAGCATCTTGCAGGCTATTGCAATAATATCTGGGTAACTCTTGAAGCGGACGGTTCCGCAACTGTAGAAGACGACGGAAGAGGTATTCCCGTAGGAATGCATGAGAAGGGTGTATCAGCGGAACGTGTTGTTTTCACCACACTTCATGCGGGAGGAAAGTTTGACTCCAGCATCTACAAAACCTCCGGAGGTCTTCACGGTGTTGGTTCATCGGTTGTTAATGCGCTTTCGGACTGGCTTGACATTCTTGTGAGCCGCGACGGAGTTATATCACATGACCATTATGAAAAAGGACGTCCCACGATTGAGCTCGTGAACGGACTTCTGCCTACTATGGGCAAAACAAAAAAATCCGGTACAAAGATTAATTTCAAGCCGGATGCAACGATATTTGACACTACCCGTTTCAGGGCGGAAGAGATAAAAAGCCGTCTTCACGAGACAGCCTATCTTAATCCCGGACTTACCATATATTTCAGGGATTTCAGAAAAGAGATCTTTGAAGAAGAGGCTTTTCATGAAAGCGATGGTATCACAGGATTTGTCCGTGATATGAATGCTTCGAAGGAAACACTCACACCGGTTATCTATTTTAAGGGAGAATCCGAAGGAATAGAGGTTGAGTGTGCCTTTCAGTATGTAAATGAATTCCACGAGGATATACTGGGATTCTGTAATAATATATATAATGCCGAAGGCGGTATGCATATTACCGGCTTTAAGACTACCTTCACACAGGTCATGAACAGCTATGCCCGTACTATAGGTATACTTAAGGAAAAGGATACCAATTTCAACGGAGCTGATATCAGAAACGGAATGACCGGTGTTATTTCTATAAAACATCCCGATCCGAGATTCGAGGGACAGACAAAGACAAAGCTTGATAACCAGGATGCGCAGAGGGCTGTCGGTAAGGTTACAAGTGATGAGATACAGCTTTATTTTGACAGAAACCTTGATACGCTTAAATCCATTCTTTCTTCGGCTGAAAAGGCAGCAAAGATAAGGAAATCAGAAGAAAAAGCAAAGACAAACCTGCTTACAAAGCAGAAGTTTTCTTTTGATTCAAACGGAAAGCTGGCAAACTGTGTTTCAAAGGATGCCAAACAGTGTGAGATCTTCATAGTCGAGGGAGATTCCGCAGGAGGTTCTGCGAAGACAGCTAGAAACCGTATGTATCAGGCAATCCTTCCCATAAGAGGTAAGATACTCAATGTTGAGAAGGCTTCGATTGATAAGATTCTTGCAAATGCCGAGATCAAGACTATGATAAATGCCTTCGGCTGCGGTTTTTCCGAAGGATACGGTCAGGACTTTGACATAAGCAAGCTCAGATACGATAAGATCGTCATCATGGCCGATGCTGACGTTGACGGAGCGCATATTGCCACGCTCCTTCTGACACTCTTTTACAGATTTATGCCCCAGCTTATATTCGAGGGACACGTATATATCGCTATGCCGCCTCTTTATAAAGCACAGCCTGCAAAGGGCAAGGAAGAATATCTCTATGATGATAAGGCTCTTGCAAAATACAGGGAAAAGCACAAGGGACCTTTCACATTGCAGCGTTATAAGGGACTTGGAGAAATGGATGCCGAACAGCTTTGGGAGACAACTCTTGATCCCGAGAGACGCCGTATGAAGCAGGTTTCTATCGATGATGCGCGTCTTGCTTCAGCAACTACGGAACTCCTCATGGGTAATGATGTTCCTCCGAGAAGGGCATTCATATATGACCATGCAAGAGAAGCAGAGCTGGATGTTTGATTCTTATAAGAAAAAAGGATTAGGGAAAAATAAATGGAAACTAAAGAAGAAAATCTGATAAGCTCGGAATATTCCGAGATAATGCAGCAGAATTATATAGATTATGCCATGTCAGTAATAGTTGCCAGAGCGCTTCCTGATGTGAGGGACGGTCTGAAACCGGTTCAGAGACGTACACTTTACGATATGAGCGAACTTGGGATAAGGCATGACAAACCCTACAGGAAATGTGCACGTATAGTCGGTGATACCATGGGTAAATATCACCCTCATGGTGACAGCTCGATATACGATGCACTCGTTGTAATGGCACAGGGCTTTAAGAAGGAAATGCCCCTTGTTGACGGCCACGGTAACTTTGGCTCTATCGAGGGTGACGGTGCGGCAGCAATGCGATACACCGAGGCGAGACTTGAGAAAGTGACTGAAGAAGCTTTTCTTGCCGATCTCGATAAGAATACCGTCGATTTTGTACCTAATTTTGATGAAACCGAAAAAGAGCCGGAAGTGCTTCCGGTAAAGATACCTAATTTCCTTATAAACGGATCGGAAGGTATTGCCGTAGGTATGGCTACATCCACACCTCCCCATAATCTTGCGGAAGTGATAGATGCGGAAAAAGCTTATATAAAGAATCATGACATAACAACGGCACAGCTCATGGATTACATGCCGGGTCCTGATTTCCCGACAGGCGGACTTGTAGTAAATAAAGACGATCTTTTTGATATTTACGAAAATGGAAGCGGAAAGATAAGGATTCGTGGAAAGGTTGAGATCGAGCCGGCAAAGAACGGCAAGAAAAACCTTGTTGTAACTGAGATTCCCTATACCATGATAGGTGCGGGAATCGCAAAATTCATGTCGGATGTCGCACAGCTTGTAGAAAGCCGCAAGACAACTGATATCGTTGATATATCCAACCAGTCCGATAAGACAGGAATGCGTATAGTTATCGAACTGAAAAAGGATGCGGATGCCGAAAATATCAAAAATCTTCTTTTCAAGAAGACAAAGCTTGAAGATACTTTTGGCGTAAATATGCTCGCCGTTTCTAACGGAAGACCTGAAACGATGGGCTTAAAACAGATACTTGCGTCCCATGTCGGTTTCTTATATGAAGTAAATACAAGAAAATATACATCCCTCTTAAAAAAGGAGCAGGAGAGAAGCGAGGTACAGGAAGGTCTCATCAGGGCTGTTGACTGTATCGATACTATCATTGCCATTCTCAGAGGTTCAAAGAAGAGAGAGCAGGCACTGAACTGCCTTGTAACCGGAAATACCGAGGGTATAACTTTTAAGGATAAGGCAACCGAACGAGAGGCTGCATCTCTTAAGTTCACAGAGAGACAGGCAAATGCCATCCTTGATATGAGACTTTACAGACTTATCGGTCTGGAGATCGACGCGCTGAACAAGGAGCATGAAGAAACATTAAAGAAGATCGCTGAGTACGAGGATCTTCTGAGCAATCCGGCTTCAATGAACAAAGCTATCATTAAGGATCTGGACCGCTACAAGAAGGAATATGCTACGGAAAGAAGAACTCAGATCGAGAATGCCGAGCAGATCGTTATCGAGGAAAAACCTGTAGAAGAAGTTGATCTCGTATTCCTTATGGACAGGTTCGGATACGCGAAAACTGTAGATACCGCGACTTATGAAAGAAATAAAGAGGCGGTACAGAATGACTTTAAGTATTACTTTACTGTCAAGAATACGGGCAAGGTCTGCCTCTTTACATCTGACGGAACGATGCACGCAGTAAAGGTTTCCGACCTGCCGCTTACAAAATTCCGGGATAAGGGCATACCGATAGATAATGTAAGTAACTACGACAGCTCAAAGGAAAACTGCATATATGTTGATTCTCTTGAAAATGTGCTGAAGTCACGGCTTCTCTTTGTGACGAAAAAAGCAATGGCTAAAATAGTAGACGGCTCGGAATTTGATGTTTCAAAGAAGACCATTGCGGCAACAAAACTCGGAGACGATGATGAACTGCTGACGATAATGACTGTGGGTGATTTTGAAAGACAGGTTCTTCTGCAGACTGCCGATGGATATCTCCTTAGATTTTCGATAGATGAAATACCTGAGAAAAAGAAGGCAGCTATCGGAGTCAGGGCAATGAAACTTGGCGCAAAGGACTGTGTAGAGAACGTCTTCCTTATGAATTTCGCGGATGAGAGAACATTCAGCTACGGAAATAAGGAAATAGCACTTACGAGTGTCAAACTTACAGGACGTGATGCAAAAGGTACAAAAATCCGAACATAATGTTGACTAAGTTTGAGCATAAATGTAAAATAGAGAATGACAGATAATTAACGAAATGAAAGGAATACATTATAGATGAGAGTTATCGCCGGAAGTGCGAGAAGGCTTCAGCTTAAGACACTAGACGGAACGGATACAAGGCCGACTCAGGATATAATAAAAGAAACACTCTTTAATGTTATTCAGACGGAAGTTCCGGGAAGCAGGTTTTTAGATCTCTTTTCGGGAAGCGGTGCGATTGGTATAGAAGCATTGAGCCGTGATGCGACTTCTGCGGTGTTTGTTGAGAATAACAGAAAAGCAGTTTCGATAATCAATGACAACCTTGCTTTCACGCATCTTGCTGACAGGGCGGAAGTCCTTACGGGTGATGTTATGATAGCCCTTCAGCAGATAGAGAGAAAAGGAAGATTTGATATCATTCATATGGATCCTCCTTATAATAAGGATTTGGAAAAAAATGTTCTTAATTATTTAAGGAATTCCAAACTGGCGGATGAAGATACGCTCATTATCGTAGAGGCTTCGCAGGAGACAGATTTTGGTTATCTGGAGGAGTTTGGCTATACAGTAGTCAAGGACAAGATATATAAAAGGAACAGGCATTTATTCCTAAAGAAAATCGGAAAGGGTCAGGACTAAAATAATGTCTCGTGCAATTTACCCCGGGTCATTTGATCCGGTCACATATGGTCACATTGATATCATAAGAAGGGCAGCGGATATATTTGATGAACTCACGGTAAGTGTGCTCAGCAATTCTGCAAAAAGTCCGTTGTTTTCTGTTGATGAACGTGTTAATATGTTAAAGGAAGTTTGCTCGGACTTGAAAAACGTGCGGATTACGTCATATAGGGGACTTCTTGCTGAATATGCTCAGGAAGAAGGATTTGATGTGATCATAAGGGGCTTAAGAGCTATAACGGATTTTGAATATGAGCTTCAGATGGCGCAGACGAACCATAAAATTAGCGAGTCTGTTGATACTGTTTTTTTAACTACAAGTCTTGAGTACGCGTATCTTTCGTCTTCTATAGTAAGAGAAGTGGCCAGATACGGCGGTGATATTCACAATTTCGTGCCTGATTTGGTGGCAGAACAAGTATATGCAAAGGCGGGTATAGATAGAAATGGCAAGCAGTAAAATAGAACAGCTCATAGATGAGATAATTGATTATATAGACGGATGCAGATTTTCAACATTTTCAAGCACAAAGATCCTTGTTGATAAAGAAGAGATAGAGGGTCTGCTGCATGAACTGAAGAGTCGTACTCCGGATGAGATCAGACGTTACCAGAAGATTATCAGCAATAAAGAAGGAATAATGGAGGATGCGCGAAAGAAAGCAGACGACATTATAAAGCAGGCAACGGTTTATACCGACCAGATGGTAAATGAAAATGCGATTATGCAGCAGGCTTATGCTCAGGCAAGTGAGATCATTGAGCAGGCAAAGCAGCAGGCACAGCAGATGCTTGATGCCGCAACGGTTCAGTCAAATGAGATACAGCTTTCTGCAATGCAGTATACAGATGACTCGTTAAGCAGTATAGAAAACATACTTGTTCAGTCAATTAATCATACGCAGGAT
Organism: uncultured Lachnospiraceae bacterium; assembly: GCA_905236615.1. Taxonomy (GTDB): domain Bacteria; phylum Bacillota; class Clostridia; order Lachnospirales; family Lachnospiraceae; genus NK4A144. The sequence continues at coordinate 1,597 of CAJORC010000283.1, read as the reverse complement.
TACAATACGCAGCTTATAAATTCACTTTCACAGATTCTGAATGTTGTAAGTGCGAACCGTGCTGAGCTTCATCCGGAAAACAGTTATTCGGATATGCCGGCTATGGAGGAAGAGGCAGCAGCCGAAGAAAGTCAGGCAGCGTCTGAGGTGACAGCGGAAGCAGCCGGTGCTGATGCTGAACAGGCATAAGATAAACGTAAACTAACCCGTCATAGCAATATGGCGGGTGTCTTTTTAGGAGTTAAATAAGTCATGGCTAAGTTATCACATCTTGAACCTCTTAAGGTTTTTAAGTATTTCGAGGAGATAAGTGAAATTCCGCTGGGAGATGGAGATACTTCTGCAGTTGGAAATTATATCGAAAATTATGCAAAGAGCCATTCTTTTTCATATGAGCGTGGCGAGAATGGAAACATAATCATATATGTTCCGGCAACCTTGGGATACGAAAAAGCAGAACCGCTTATGCTTCAGAGCCATATCGGTACGGCGGGAATGGTACTTCCTTACAGATTTGACGGCCTGAAGAACCAGCCTGTGGAACTGAATATAATAGATGATTATATTTTTGCAAAGGGCACTGCCCTTGGAACAGATGACAGGGCTGCTCTTGCACTCTGTCTTGCTGCGGCTGAAGACAGTTCAGTGGCACATCCAGCACTTGAACTTGTATTTACCTGCGGTTCAAATTCATATCTTGACGGTGCGGCATCATTAAATATAGATAAGCTTAAAAGCAGACGGATGATAAACCTTAATTCTCAGGAAGAAGGCGTGCTTATCACAAGTTCTGCCGGCGGACTTATCGGTAAGATGAATGTTCCCGTTAAGTACCAGACGAAAAAGGGAAATAAATACAGAATAATCGTCAGCGGATTTGCGGGCGGACATTCGGGAAGAGATATCGGAAAATACAGGGGAAATGCAAATATCATAATGGGAAGACTATTACATTTCCTTGGTACTAAGGTTGATTTCAGCATTGTGAGTCTCTCCGGCGGTCTTATGCATACAGCTATTCCCAGAGATGCAGACTGCACTGTTCTTGTTGAGAAAAAGGATATTGATGCCTTTGAAAATCTGATTGCTGAATTTGAGGCAACGATCAAAAACGAATATAAAGCAAACGAGAATAATATTTCGATCTACTCTAATTATGAGAGTGAATGTGAGGAAACAGTTCTTCTTTATAAGACCCAGGAGAGAGTTATATTCCTCTTAAATACTGTTCCCGACGGAGTTCAGAAAATGAGTCAGGAGAATAAGACAAGGGATCTGGTCGAGACTTCGCTCAATATAGGGATAATGCGTATGGATGAGAAGAAATTCTATCTTGAAGGAACGATAAGAAGTATGATCTCTTCGGCAAAGTATGCGCTTTCCGATAAGCTTAGATATCTGACGGAAACGATCGGCGGAATCTATACCGAGACAGGTGATTATCCTGCGTGGGAATATAACGAAGATTCAAAGCTTGCAGGTATTTGCAGTGATGTCTATAAAAGACTTTTCGGACGCGATGCAAAAATATCGGGCGTACATGCAGGTCTTGAATGCGGTACATTTTATTCCAGGATAAAGGGAATAGATATAGTTT
>CAJORC010000282.1 GCA_905236615.1 uncultured Lachnospiraceae bacterium | reverse complement strand
AGGATGAAATTGTAAGCATCGGCAAGATCGTCCTCGGATATGGGAGTCTTTTCTACGCTGCTTTCAGAGCTGTCATTTTCTCCTTCAAGTTCCGAAAGCTTCTCCTTGTAACTTCTGTAAAGCTTAAGCAGTTTTGGATTATGGACTTTGATATACCCGGTATTAACAGCACCGTCTTCGGATGCGGCTTCGAGTGAAAATGCCATGTCTGACAGATTTCCCGCGCCGATAAGTCTTGCGGAACTTTTTAGTGCATGCACTTTTATATTGTAGTTATGCCAGTCTTTTTCTTTGTAGAAATTTTCGATCGCTTCCGAATTATCATTGATAACATCGTAGAAATTTTTCAGTGCTTCAAAGAAAGTTTCTTCCGATCCGCAGTTCTTTATGCCTTCGTTTAAATTCAGGGCATCCGTACTGTAAAGCCATTCGGGAATGACGGAGTCTGCAGGATGTTCACCGTTGGTTTCGGCAGGTTTTACCTTGCCCGCCGGCAGATAGTCGACTATCATCTTTTCGAGCTTTTTATAATCTATCGGCTTTGTAAGGTAATCATAGAAGCCGGCATCGATGTAACGTTCGCGCGCTCCTGAGAGGGCATTTGCGGTAAGTGCGATCACAGGTGTACCGTCGCACATGTTGTCTTCCAGTTCATTGAACTTTTCGAGAGTTTCTATACCGTCCATTTCAGGCATACGATGATCTAAGAAGATCAGATCGTAGTGCTTTTTCTTTACCATGTCGAGACACTCAAAACCGCTGTTAGCCGTATCTATCTTTATCAGAGTCTGTTTGAGAAGACCTTTTACGACGGTCAGATTCATTTCGGTATCATCGACTACAAGTATCTCGGCATCGGGCGCGGTAAATGATTCACGATAAAGCTCTGAAGGTGAAATGTTCTTCTTATGAGTCTGATCGAGGTCTCCGATAGGCTCGTCACTAAGTACGGTCTGCCTCAGAGCGAATGAGAAAGTCGATCCGCTGCCATAGGTACTTGATGCTTCCAGACGGCTGTCCATAAGGTTCAATATGCTCTGGGTGATATTAAGACCGAGACCGGTGCCTTCGATGGTACGGTTGCGCTTTTCCTCGATCCTTTCAAAAGCATTGAAAAGCTTTCCGAGATCCTCTTCCTTCATACCGATACCTGTGTCGCGTACACTTACATAAAGCATGACTTCTCTTTCGGAGAGATATTCATGACTGATGCTTAAGGTTACACTTCCCTTTTCGGTATATTTAACGGCATTGGTAAGAATATTCGTGATAACCTGTTTCAGACGTATCTCATCACCATAGAGAAGGTGCGGAGTATTCTTGTCCACATCGATTATAAAATCGAGATGCTTTTTGTCAGCACGGATCTTGACCATATTTATAAGGTCATTGATAACGGAACTGAGGTCGTAATTAACAGGTAATATGTCCATCTTTCCGGCTTCGATCTTTGAGAAGTCGAGAATGTCATTTATCAGACCAAGCAGGGATTTTCCAGCATTCTGAATATCACGGGCGAGGACGAGAGTGGCTTCATCGGTACTTTCACGAAGGATAACCTCATCAAGACCTATAACCGCGTTGATAGGCGTCCTTAGTTCGTGAGACATGTTGGAGAGAAACTCACTTTTAGCCTTTCCGGCTTTTTTCTCTACTTCAAGTTCGTTCATGAGCTGCTGTTCATGATACATCCGGCGAACATAATGATTGAAGCCCGCGATCATTTTCAGTATGGAATCATAAAGAGCCTCAACCTCATCACCTGTCCTGATATCAAGTTCCCTGAGAGGGTGATCATCGATCGCTTCAGTGATGTTTTTGTCATCCGGAATGCACTTGCTCGCTCTTGATGTTACGGAGATTATGGGGTAGAGCAGGCTGTTTCTTAAATATATAAGACAGATGATTATCGCAGCAATCTCGATACTCAGGAGCATGCTGATGAATTTAATGAAGAAAGTGATGTTTTTATTATGAGCACCGGGATCATTCCAGCCGACAAGGGGTAATTCCTTTGTGATCGCTTCTTTCAGGGTTTCCTTATCTATAGTTTTGTAAGTTTCTGTATTTTCAGTATCTTTGTTGAAGATATCATTGATGGTCAGCTCGTCATTTCCGTTTGAATAGTCACTGAAATAGAGTATATTAAAGGCTAAACTTGCAGAAATGGTCATTATGAAAAACAGTATGGAAATACTGTGATTAACACGAAGCTCTATTGACTGTAACCTGCACTGGAACTTGAAGTCAGCGATATAATCCCGTACAGCCTTGTCTTTGACGTAAAAAACACCACTGGGGAGTGTCAGAAGTATCTTATCCGGAAGATGATTAAGTGCCAGATAAGTTGAAATTATAACTATGAGCTGTGTCACTGATTCAGCGATGATTACATCTCTAAATACATCCATAGAAGGCAGTGCCGCTATTGTGTCGGAATAGCTTATGGAAGTGTTCAATATTGCACCAGTTGTCAAAAATAATATATTTATAAATGCAATAAGCAATGATTTAAGCTTGCTTTTTATCCATCCTCTTGAGATAAAAACGAACATGACAATGATCGCAAGTTCGCAGAAAAGCGTACGCAGATTGGCGGTAGAAGCTTTATAAATATAAGGATTGATTATTGAACTGAAAAGACAGCATAAAATACCGGACAGAGGACCTACAATACCTGCTGTCAGAAATGTACCTAAATCGTGCAGCAGAAAAAATGATGCCGAACTATCCAGTTTGCCTGTGATTATATTTATGATAATTCCGGGTAAAATCGAGATAAGGGTGTATATGATCCTTAGCTTATTATTCCTTTGAAATATCTTAAATTCTTCAATTAGGCTGTTATTCATCAGGTTCCCCCTATAAAAGGTCACAGTAATAGCTTTCTTTATATTTACACAAATATATTTCGGCATTTTGGACAAAAAAATTTATAGAAAATATAATGAAAATTTCCCTGTAAAATTTTCAAAATGTTGAAATATACCTTAAATTGTGGTAAATTTAAAAAAGTATTTGAAAAAATACAGTATATTGTAAAGAGTTATTCAGGGGAAAAATTGAAAATGAGGGAAAGTTTTTTGAAGGTGCAGCGGTATGTCGGTGCTCACACACGCAAGCTTATCTGTTCTATTGTTGTGAGTGCGATGTTCGTTTGTAGTGCAAGTTTTTGTTCAATAGATTCGGGAACAGTTACGCAGGATACAGTTGCTGCCGGTCAGGTTTACATTGAAACCGATGGAGGGATGGTTTCGATAGACCGCATGGAGAGTGACGGTAACAGTGATGAAGATTATATAATCGATGAGGATGACGAGCTGTCAGTATCGGCTAACGATCTGGCCGGATTTGATGATATAGAGATTGAAGAAAAGACTTCGGATGACAATAATAATCTTACAGTAGCTGAAGATACTGTTATTATTGACGAAAACGGAAATACTGAGGAAGCAACCTACGAAAATGACTGGTCGCTTATGCTTATAAATAAGGAACACCATATACCGGATGATTATGATTTCGAAGTAGCAACGATCAAGGGTGCTGTAAGATCCGATGTGAGAGTTGTACCTTATGTCAAGGAACTGATCGAAGCGGCTGCAAAGGACGGTGTCCAGCTTTATATCTGTTCACCCTACAGAGATCTTGATAAGCAGGAACAGCTTTTTGAAAAGAAGGTTCGCTTCTATATTAAGCAGGGTTACAACGAAGCGGATTCGTATGAACTTGCATCCCAGACAGTTGCCATTCCCGGAACGAGTGAACATCAGGCCGGGCTTGCTTTTGACTTCATAATGAAAGATTATCAGCAGCTTGATGAAGGCTTTGAAAACACAGCGGGCGGCAGATGGCTTAAAGAGAATGCTGCTGATTACGGTTTTATACTTCGTTATCCCAAGGGCAAGGAAGATATCACAAAGATCATCTACGAGCCATGGCATTACCGTTTTGTCGGAGTCGATGCGGCAAAGGAGATCATGTCGAGAGGCATTACTCTTGAAGAATACGATAAGGAAATAGGTTTAGCAGATTAAATGAAACATAAGTATGAATTATTAACTACGGACGGTCGTGCGCGGCGTGGAAGGCTCACGACCGTTCATGGCGTTGCGGAAACACCGGTTTTTATGAATGTCGGAACAGTTGCGGCGATCAAGGGCGCAGTTTCGACAGAAGATCTTGAAGGTATCGGGACTCAGATAGAACTTTCGAATACCTATCATCTTCATGTGCGTACAGGTGATGAAACAATAAAGAAGCTTGGCGGACTCCATAAGTTCATGTCATGGAACAAGCCGATCCTTACTGATTCCGGAGGATTTCAGGTATTTTCGCTTTCCGACTTGAGAAAGATAAAAGAGGAGGGTGTTACTTTCCGCTCGCATATCGACGGCAGAAAGATATTCATGGGACCGGAAGAGAGCATGAGGATACAGTCGAATCTGGCATCCACTATTGCCATGGCCTTTGATGAGTGCCCGAATGCGAAGGCATCGAGGGATTATGTTGCTCCGTCTGTGGAGAGAACAACACGCTGGCTTCAGCGCTGCAAGGATGAGATGCAGAGGCTGAATTCACTTGAAGATACGATCAATAAAGACCAGATGCTTTTCGGAATCAACCAGGGTGCGATATTCGATGATATCCGTATAGAACATGCGGAAAAGATAAAAGAGATGGATCTTGACGGTTATGCTGTCGGAGGACTTGCAGTCGGTGAAACACATGAAGAGATGTATCATGTTCTTGACGTGACAGTGCCTCATCTTCCACAGGACAAGCCCATCTATCTCATGGGTGTCGGAACTCCGGAGAATATCATTGAAGGCGTTTACAGGGGAATAGATTTCTTCGACTGTGTATATCCTTCCAGAAACGGCCGTCACGGTCATGTTTACACGCATTTCGGAAAGCTCAATCTTTTTAATGCGAAATATGAGTTTGACGAAAGACCTATCGAAGAAGGATGTCAGTGTCCTGCCTGCAGGAGATATTCGCGTGCATATATACGTCATCTCATGAAGGCTAAGGAGATGCTTGGAATGCGTCTCTGTGTTCTGCATAATCTTTATTTCTATAACCACATGATGGAAGAAATAAGAGATGCCATTGACGCACATAATTATGAGAACTTCAGAAAAGAATTTCTGGAGAACCTGAAGCAGGCTGAACAGTAACTAAAAATAACTCTTGTTTACTTCTATAAATTTGTGTATTATAGGGAGAGGCAAAAGTTTTAGGATAAGAGACTTTTGATGAATGTTTTTTATTTAAGGAGAGAGAAATGAACTTACTTTTAACAAGTGCAGCTGCAGGTCAGAGCAGCATTATTATGGTAGTTGCTTACGTTGTTATCATTGCAGCTTTCTTTTATTTTGCAATGGTTCGCCCTCAGAAGAAGGAAAGACAGCGCATGCAGGCTCTTTATGAGTCACTTGCGGTTGGCGACAGTGTTCTTACAAACAGTGGTTTTTACGGTGTTATCATCGATATCTCTGATGATACTGTAATTGTTGAGTTTGGAAATAACAAGAACTGCAGAATCCCTATGCAGAAGGCAGCTATCTCACAGGTTGAGAAGGCTGATAACTTCGATAAGAAGGACTGAGTAATCAACTATGGTATATTTGCGCGCTTTTCTATGAGGACAAGCGCGCTTTTTCATAAGCGTTGGTCTTTAATACTGTAATAAATTAAAGCGAGTATCTTAAACTTGAAAGTAACAGACAAGGAGGCGTTCAGGAATGAGTTATAAGATAGGATGTATTCCGGGTGACGGAATAGGACCTGAGGTAGTAAGGGAAGCCCGCAAGGTGCTTGATGCAGTCGGAAAGAAGTACGGCCATGAGTTTATTTATACGGAAATAGACATGGGCGGATGCTCCATCGATAAATACGGAGAGCCGCTGACAGACGAGGCGATCGAAAAGGCAAAGGCTTCGGATGCGGTCCTTATGGGATCGATAGGCGGAAATACTTCAACATCCCCCTGGTATAAGCTTCCACCGGAAAAAAGACCTGAAGCAGGACTTTTAAAGATCAGAAAGTCACTGGGACTTTTTGCAAACCTCCGTCCTTCGTATCTTTATGAAGAGCTTAAGGATGCGTGTCCTCTCAGGGCAGAAGTTGCCGACGCAGGCTTTGACATGCTTATCATGAGGGAGCTTACAGGCGGTCTTTATTTTGGAGAGAGGTATACAAAAGAAATAGACGGTGTTATGACGGCTGTTGATACACTCTCATATAATGAGAATGAAATAAGACGTATTGCCGTAAAAGCTTTCGAGATCGCGGGAAAAAGAAGAAAGAAAGTAATTTCCATAGATAAGGCGAATGTTCTTGATTCATCAAGATTATGGAGAAAAGTTGTTAACGAGGTAGCTGGGGATTATCCCGATATAGAGCTGGAGCACATGCTTGTGGATAATGCGGCAATGCAGCTTGTTAAGAATCCGGCCCCGTTCGATGTAGTCCTTACAGAGAACATGTTCGGAGATATCCTGTCAGATGAAGCGGCAGAAATAAGCGGTTCAATAGGAATGCTTTCGAGTGCGTCACTCAATGAAACAAAGTTCGGACTTTACGAGCCGTCCGGCGGTTCTGCACCCGATATCGCAGGAAAGAATATCGCGAACCCAATAGCAACGATCCTTTCAGCAGCAATGATGCTCAGGTTCACTTTTGATCTGGATAAAGAAGCTGATGCGATCGAGAATGCTGTAAGGGAGGTTCTCAAGGCAGGCATAAGAACAGGAGATATAATGTCTGACGGCTGCCGTAAAGTTTCCACATCGGAAATGGGAGATGAGATCGCCGGCAGAGTTTGACCGGTAGACATTTTATTATTAGGAGCCTTTTTTGTCGCCGGATGCCAAAGCGTCAGCTTTGAGCAACGGCGT
>CAJORC010000281.1 GCA_905236615.1 uncultured Lachnospiraceae bacterium | reverse complement strand
TGAGAATATATGACCGGACCATTTATGATTATCTCAAAGATCACCCAATTCATCATATGCCCAGGATCTGCAGAGTATATGAGAGCAACAATTGCTTAATTGTGATCGAAGAGTATATAGAGGGCAAGACGTTGTCCGATATACTTGAAGGTGACTGCGTAACGCTTTTAGATACACAAAACGCTATACATATAGCCAAATATATCTGTGAGATCCTAAAGAGGCTTCACGGACTTTCTACGCCAATTGTTCATCGTGATATCAAGCCTTCCAATGTGATGATCACTCCGGATGGTGAGGTTTTTCTGCTCGATATGAACGTAGCTAAATGGTATGATCCGGAAAAGAATGATGATACCAGATATATGGGGACACAGTATTATGCAGCTCCTGAACAGGCTGGCTACGGATTATCAGCTTCTTCTGCCAAATCTGATATCTATGCTTTAGGAATGCTTCTTAATGTTATGCTTACAGGAAAGTTTCCGAAGGAAGAGAAGGCTTCTGGAAGAGCCTGGGAGATCATTGAAAGGTGCATAAATCTCAACGCTGAAGATCGATATTCTGCAGAGGAATTATCGGATGCGTTGGATATGCTTATAAATCAATAATACGCAGAATAATATTTTTTGACTTTCAAAAGTAAAAAGGTGTATATTCAAGATACAAAGAGAGCAGGTCTGCATTGGATATGTGCGGCACACTGCTCTCACTTTTTATCATTCAAACGGATCTGCAACGAGCAGGTCCGTTTTTTCTTAATAACTAGGTGAAATGGTTGGGTTACGCATCGTAACTGCGACTATTGCTATTCATAATTATGCCCCATATAATCAATTCATCAGAGTCTACACTGATGAAAGAATAGATTTTTTTCGTAATAGATTGAATTTGCCATCTGAAAAGAAGTGGATTTTCCTAAAGGGTTAAAAGATATGAAATCAAAAAGATTTTCAACAAATGAATCCTTTGTTCTGGAAGACGGTGATCTTATTGCCATATCTGTTGATGGTCCCTATGAAGAGGAACTGAAATTACAATTCATAGAATGTCTCGGGTCTATATCTGTATATGAATGGAACGATGATGATATATTTAGGGACTTGCCAGGTGCCTATGTATTATCAGGATGTGCTGCAGAAGATTATATATGGGGAAAAATTAAATATTGCCCTGATGACTCGGAACTGATTGATCTTTTTCTTCTGATCAATAAGTATTTTCCAAACACGTATATCATACGTGAAGGAAAATGGGATATGTTTTATGAGGACAATACATATATTGATGAGGATGCTGACTGGTGGGATGAAAGCGGAGAAAAGACAGGCGATAGAGATTTTACTGTTTATGATCCGAGAAATATGGAAAAGGTTGCTTATCAGCTTCAATTTTATCAATGGATTGCTGAAGATGGTGTTGAAAACGAACAGGATATAACTCCGATACAACGGCATAAATATCCTTTGGGTTTTCATCAAATTGACGAGTCATTGGAAGAAGATTTACTGGAAGCTCCGGAACTTGAATTCTATGATGATCTTAAGCAACATATAGATGAGGTTTTGAGTGAGTTAAACGAAGATGACGACGAAGACGATGAAGAGAGTGATGATGACACTGATGATTCGGAAGAAACAGAAGATGATGAAGATATAGATACATCATTTGAAAATATAACATTATACGAATCCAAAGATCTTAAGATAGAATTCAATGGTCTAGAATATGCCAAAGAGTCATCACAGTTGAAACTTATCTTCGATTGCACGAATAATTCTGATTATGAGAGATATATCAGAGTATTCAATGTCAGGTATAACGGAAAGCCTGTCGGAAGAAAAAGGATTGTTGGTAAGTTGAAGTATGATTTTGATGAGATATCCTGCACTATTCAAAACATAACTGATGAAAAAGAATACAACATGATTGAGTTTCAACTTGAAATACAGGATGAGACGGATGTCATAAGAGTTACGGATAATTTTGTAATTGCGGCAGAATACTTTTGTGAATCGTTTGCACAGATAAACCAAAGCCAAAAAGAGGAGATATTAATGTGAACTTCCAGTAGTTTTTACGCCTAAAGACTGATTGAAACTGAAAAAACACGAGAAAAGCCCGATTTTCTGCGAAAAATGATTGCAGAGAGTCGGGTTTTGTGTTATCCTGTTATTAGGCGTAAATACACCTAAATACAGGAGGGGAAAATGAAGCTTGATTTTCTGGTTCCGATACCTGATGCACCGGGGAAAATCACGTATCGAGACAAGCCTAGCGGAAAGTACGTGTACTATGAACATGACCGGGAATACGACCGTAACACACAGAAAACAAATCCTAAACGCGCAACCATCGGAAAAGTATCAAAGCAGGATCCGACGATGATGCAGCCGAACAGGAACTTTCTGCTATACTTTCCGGATGCCGAGTTGCCGGAGGAGTACAACAGGACAGACCGGAGCAGCTGTCTCAGGATTGGTGATTACATCGTTATTCGGAAGATAATGGAGGAATACGGGTTAAGAGAAATCATTGGACATTACATTCATGGAAAGGATCTCGGTCTTGTTCTGGATCTGGCAGCGTACTCTATTGTCACGGAGAATAATGCCGGCCAGTATTATCCAAACTATGCGTATAACCATCCGCTTTTCACGGATGATATGCGGATATACTCCGATTCAAAAGTCTCTGAACTTCTTCACACGATCAGCGAGGATGAAATCGTCGGCTTCCTGAATGAGTGGAACGGCTCACGGGATCATAGAGAAAAGATTTATATTTCCTATGACGCAACAAACAAAAACTGTCAGGCGGGCGACATTGAGATCGTGGAGTTCGGGCATCCGAAAGCGGATGCCGGACTGCCGGTTTTCAATTATGCGATTGCGTATGACACGCATAACGCGGAGCCGCTGTTTTATGAGAAGTATCCGGGGAGTATAAATGATATCTCACAGTTGGAGTTCATGCTTGAGAAGGCGTATGGATACGGATACAGAAAGATTGGATTCATTCTTGACAGAGGATATTTCAGCAAACAAAACCTGGAAAGTATCGACGAGAAGGGATATTCCTTTGTCATCATGGTGAAGGGGATGTCATCCTTTATCAATCCGTTGATCTTAAAGCATATGGGAACATTTGAGAAGAAACGGGTTCATCATATCGATGAGTATGAAGTTTACGGAACCAGTGTAAAAGCGAGACTTTATGCGACAGACGAAAAAGACAGATATATCCATATCTATCATAGCGTTCAGAAAGAGAGCGCGGAGCGAACACAGTTGGAATCCAAAATCCGCCAGATGAAGATTTATCTGGACAAGCACGTTAATGAAGTGCGCCAGTTCGGCCCGGGGTTCGAACACTACTTTATCCTGCATTACAACAAGAAGACAGGACAGTTTCAGTTTGCCGAGGAAAAGATATCCGTCATAGAAGAAGAAATCAACCTAAGCGGCTACTTCTGCATTATCACGTCAGAGAAGATGAATGCCAAGGAGGCAATCAATTTGTACAAGAGCAGGGATGCATCAGAAAAACTGTTCCGCGGAGACAAGAGCTATCTTGGAGACAGGAGTCTGCGCGTGTTCTCGGATGATGCCGCAGGCGCAAAGATATTTATAGAATTTATTGCCCTGATTATCCGCAATCGCATCTACACCTGCTTGAAAGAAAAGCTAAAGAACATGGAGAAAAAACCAAACTATATGACAGTGCCGGCAGCGATGAAGGAACTTGAGAAGATCGAAATGGTACGGCTGACGGATAATATATATCATCTGGATCACGCCGTTACAAAAACGCAGAAGATCATACTGGATGCGTTTGGCATCGATGTGCCGCTGGTAAAGTACAGAGCATCTGAGATCAGCAAAGAGCTTGCAAGATAAGGAGGGGATCAACAATGGCAAGAACTATGGGGATGGAAGTCCTGGAACAGAAAATCGAAAAGGCAAAGGCTAAAGTGATTCGAACGAAAGCGGCACATGATAATGCGGTGGATGAATTGCAGGTTTTACTGGACAAGCAAACTGCATTACGCGCTGACAAGATCATGAAGGCAATTGCAAGCAGTGACAAAACCTATGCCGAAATCCTACACTTCATCGAAGGGGAAAAGCGTGGTACAATTCAAGAAAAGGGATTTAGGCGTAAAAAATCAGGAAGTTGACATATAAATACAAAAGGTATGTAATATGAGAAAGCTTACGTGAAAGTAATATCAGAGATTCTGAGAGAATAGAATACTGCCTAGAGAAGATATACCATATAGTCGA
>CAJORC010000280.1 GCA_905236615.1 uncultured Lachnospiraceae bacterium | reverse complement strand
TATCCGGAGCGAGGGACAGTGATCATATTTCACTCACACCATGCGGACAGATCAGGGAGAGTCAAGTACCATCTGCACGGCAGGGCAAACACCCTGAGGCAGGCGGTACGGAGCATCCAGGGACATGATCGGTGGCAGATGAACGGGAGAAAACGGTCGTTTTAAAAATTCAAATTCATGCTTATTCATATATATTCATAAGAAATCGGTTGATTTCGAGTTGGCTTAGTGGTATTATTAATGCGTAGTATTTAGGCACTTTACCCTGGAGGCCGCTATGGTAGAAATGAATGATGATAAATGGATAGGGATCGATGAGGCTGCGAATTATCTCGGAGTTAATAAAGATTCTATTCGTAATTGGATAAAAAAAGATAGCGAGATTCCTGCCCATAAAATTGGAAAGCAATGGAAGTTTAAGAAATCTGAATTAGACGACTGGGTTAAAAGCGGTAAGAGCGCAATCGATTAAAGAGAGGAAAATAACATGATTGAGATGTTTAACCATAAAGAATTTGAATATTTGGAGTCAGAGAACTCCTTAGTTATTTTTAACGACTGCATAGAGACATTAAGAGATCTGCAAGAGAAATCGGTAGATTTAATATTCGCAGATCCACCGTACAACTTAGGAAAGGACTTTGGGAACGATAGTGATTCTTGGAATAATAGGCAGGAATATCTAAAATGGTGCTACACATGGATTGATGAATGCTTTAGAGTTCTCAAGGATGATGGAACTTTCTACTTAATGAATTCTACTCAAAACATGCCTTATATCTCGATATATTTGCAAGAGCATTATTATATCATTAATGATATAGTTTGGAGCTATGACAGTTCAGGAGTTCAGTCAAAAAAGAAATTTGGCTCTTTATATGAACCTATAATAATGGCTGCAAAAAACGAGAAAGCAAAGTATACGTTTAACCATGAAGATATTATGGTGGAAGCAAAAACTGGTGCAAAAAGAGGATTGATAGATTATAGAAAGAATCCTCCGCAGCCGTACAATACAAAGAAAGTACCGGGAAATGTATGGGAATTTCCACGCGTTAGATTTAAGATGGATGAATATGAAAATCACCCATCCCAAAAGCCAGAGGCGCTTTTGGAGCGAGTTATACTTGCTTCAAGTAATGAGGGTGAAATTGTTTTAGATCCGTTCGGCGGAAGTTTTTCGACAAGCAGTGTCGCTGTTCGTTTAAAGAGAAAAGCTATCAGCATGGATATTAATAAAGAGTACTTCAAAATTGGTATTAGAAGAACTGGAATTGCAAATGAATATGAAGGGGAACCGCTTAAACAAGATAAAAGTCGGAAAACGAAAAACACATCAAAAAAAGATCATCTTGCAAAAGTGGATGATGGTCAAATGACATTAGCACTGTAAAAAAAAAGGAGTTGCCTGTTACCTCACAAAATGGTAACAGGCAATTCTTATCAATCCTCAATATTGTATTCTACTTTACACTGCGTGATAAGCTCGTCGACCATATCGGAGAGAAATCCGTTTTTAATATTATCTGCAAGCATATTCTTTAGTGTTGGTATTGTGATTATTTCCTCAAAACAGTCGAGATAATGGCCAAGCACTTCGGGATCAGTGTATTTTGTAGAAGCTTCTTCTCGGATCTTTTTCAAAGCGCCATCAGGCGAAATGTCTTGCTTAACGACGAATGTAATCGGATAATGTATTAGCTTATCTATATCCAAGAAATATTTCTTAAAGTCAAGGACTTCGGTGACCTGGAATATTCTTCCGAGTGGAATCATAATATAATCAATGCCGCCATCGTTAGCATTTGTCCTTCCGGTTTTATACACTGTGAGAGGAATCGTTTGTTCCGCAGCACCATCTATTCTGTAAGAAATCCTCTGAGTAATGTAGTGATATTTGATGATGACATAGGACACTATTTCAAATATACGGGCATCGGAATTGGGGTTCAATAATCCAGAAATAAAACTAACAACAGAGTCTGGATCCTTGGAAACGATTTCTTTCTGACTATTCAGCTCGTCGAAGAAAGTCGAGAAGTTCTCCATTTTAAGTTCGACATATTTGTCAATAATCTCGATGCAAAGCTGAGCAATATTTGTTTTTCTTCCTTCACTACTTTCAACTTCAAGAAGGTTCTCGTTGATCCAATAACGTTTGGTGTTCAAATCCCGGATAATAGGAACTTCAGCGGTATTAGCGTTAAAGAATTTTCTAAATTCGTCGTTACAGCGATTATTAAGAGCGTGATTCTGTATTTTTTCTCCAAAAGGCAATTCTCGGGTGCGAGTTAAAGCGTCAGTAAACATCATTCCTTCGTAGGAGGAATAATCTGAATCGGAATCAAGGTACCCTTTTTTAATATAATCCTCGACGAGGACATAAATGGCATAAATGTTTGCAAATGAGCCTCTTGATTTTGATGATCGATCTACAGATTTTGTTTTGTTATCTAGGTATTGTAGTAAATAGCCGTACTTCATAAGACGTTCGGCTTGTTTAGAATCATAATGCTCTTTTACAATATCAACAATGAAACCTTCCATATTACAAATCCTTTCTGTTATTTTTATTTGTATAAGTGGAATTCACTTCTTGTGAATCCGAGGTCTAAAGCGCGGTACATATAACGTGCAGCAACAGAGGAATAGGGTTTCCATTTACGGCAACGTTTTATAATAGTTTCTTTTGAACGGTCGGGAGACTTATATACCCACTCAAAGGCCTGTTGAAAAGCTACATCCTCGAAGGGAAGTATGTCAGGACGATTAAGAACAAATAGTAAATACATTTTTGCTGTCCAGTTTCCAATGCCCCTAAAGGATGTGAGCTTATTCAGTGCAGCCTCATCGGATGCCTCGCATATTTCTTCGAAATTTAATTCACCTGAAATGACTGCATTTGTCAGATGCCTAATATATGCAACCTTTGTGTCAGCAGTACCAATGCTTTTTATATCTGCGTCAGATAACGAATCTATTGTATTGGGAGTGATATTTCCGCCACATATAGATTCGAGCCGTTCATATATCTTTGAGGCTACTTTGGCTGATAACATTTGCTCAATAATTTCATGAACAAGAAATGCATATGGGTCATCAGTGTGGGGCGAATATGTTATTGGTCCAACCATACTGATTACTTTAGCAAGTCGTTTATCCTTTTTACACAAGTATTGGACAGGTGGAGAGTTTATATCCAATGTGATTTTTTCTGACATCTGTAACCTCCTATATCACTGTATCCATCATCATATCGAAATGCTGATGTTGATCAAGAGCTGTGAAAATACACTCAAAAGTTTCTCGCATCTGCTCTATATCTTCAGAGCCATCAACATAGGTGAATCCATCATTGAATCCGACCTGATCAGAACCGACATAATGGAGCAGGGCATTGACGGCATGAAGCATATCATTATTCTTCGTGCCATCAGGATTATCCTTAAGGAAGACTTCTTCTTTTTTCAATATCCGATCTGTAAGGCTTTGCCCGTCAAAACCACTGATCTGAATGAAGTAGTATTCCAAAATCTGCTTTATTATCCGGCGAAGGACAACGGGGGATTCAGCTGCCTTATATTCTTTCCAAAGCGAAGAATATGCATTATGCACTGGTGTATAGTTGTGCTCTATGGCAGGTTCTTCCGAATGAGGATCCTTTCGCGTGCAGCAGGTGATGGTGGACACATTATTCTTCTTATCAATCAGATAGAAGTTTACGCAGTGGAAATATCTGATTTTGTCATAAGATACTTCTTTATGGAAGAATGCGTTATGGGTGAGGATGAAAATCTGTTTAATGAAATTATCTTCACCAGCTTTCTTTCCGGGCTTGCCGTTGTTAAAACAAATCCCGATCAATTCTCTTACAAGAGAGCTGACAATGAACAGTGAACTGCTATCCATGCTGGATACGGGATCGTCTATTACAACGATACGGTCTTTTATGGCTTCATCTGGCGTTTCTCTGCCGAGAACTTTATGATAAAAATACAGGAACGCAATGAAGTTTCTTTCACCTTCGCTCAGATTCCGGGCAGGTGATCCGTCATCGCGGAGTATTTCGTATTTGTTGACAGCGCCTTCTTTCTTGTGCAGGGTAAAGCCTTGAAAGCCGGACAACTGCAACTTTTTGTTGATGCTTTCCATCGTGTCATCGATGTTTACTATTTGGCGGCGGAGAGCCGTGATATCTGTATTGAGGGTATCGGAATCACTGTTGAGCTGAGTGATTTCAT
>CAJORC010000279.1 GCA_905236615.1 uncultured Lachnospiraceae bacterium | reverse complement strand
TCCTATCGTTCCGTTTTCATCAGCCCATGCATCCCAGATATGAGAACGGAGATCATGAACGTTATTTGACTTTTTCTGCCATATCCAGAGCATTTCATCAACGCAGTTTTTCAAGCCGACCTTTCTGAAGGTAAGCGCCGGAAATTCTTTAGAAAGATCATAACGGTTGACAACACCGAATTTCTTTATTGTATAGGCACTGCTGCCATCTTCCCAGTGAGGACGGACTTTTTCGTTCTTCGTATCCGTTCCGTTTTCCAGAATATCCTCACACATATTCTTAAAAAGCACATCTGCGTAACTCATTTAACGCCTCCACGATTTCTTATATAATCAGCAAATTCAGACTCAGACATAACTGGTGAAAGATAATTGCCCTGAAGCATCTGGCAGTCAAATCCCGATGCCATCATTTTGCTGTTTTCATCCTCTATTCCATATATAACAAACTTTTTCGAAAGTTCGCCCGAAATCTTTCCGATCAGTTCAACGGCATTCTTCATATAATTGTTGGAATACAGCGAAAACACAACTCGCGAGTCAATTTTAACACCGCTTATAGGCAGATCGACAAAAATACGGATATCCATATTTTCTTCACCGAAAGAATCAAGTACAACCATGCATCCTGCCGAAGTCAGTCTTGCAATATTCTGTCTGATCACGGCACCGCCTGCCTGAAGAGCATCACTCGCAATCTCAAAGCCAAAGAATGTAGGCGGGATTCCGTATCTTTCCATTATATAAATAAAGGAATTCGGCATATCGCGCTGCATACACTGAAAGGCCGAAAGATTGACCGTGATACGTTTGATTCCGTATTTATCAGGCTGCTCATCCTTGATCATACGGCAGACATTTTCAAAATGCTTTTCCGATATCTCATTGATCAGGCCATCATGCTCGGTCATATTGAAGATGTCATTATTATCAAGGTATTCCTCACCATTTTCATTACCTATGATCCTGAGCATGGTTTCAACAGCAACAGGCTCACCACTGTCTTTGTCATAGATAAGCTGATAGCTTGATGCTATCCTCTCTTCCTTCAGGGCAACCTTCAATTGTTCATTTATACGGTCATTCTTCCTTTTTTCGGACATTTCCGTAATACCGACATAAATGGTATTGTCTACGGGACCGCGCATGAGCTTGTCCTTGAAATAATCGATCATCTGCATAGCTTCCGTAATGTCATCAGGCATATTGACTTCCGGAATTATCAGCATCGACTCTTTAATTTCAAAGGATATTCCTTCTATTTCCCACGAATCTCTGAAACGGTCACCTATTTCCTTACGGGCATTTTCAAATGAATCCCGTTTCTCAAACATAACAATCAGTTCGTTCTCATCCGAAAGATATACAGCCGATCCGTCAAAATGCCCCAGATAAGTAGTAATCCTTCTGAGAAGCTGCTCATATTTTTCTGTTCCGAACAGATTTCTCAGATATCTGAGTTCATAAAAATGAATTACTATGACAGAAAATTTCTTATTATTCCTAAAATGATCCCTCAGCGCGATATCCAGAGCCATTTTACTGAAAGCACCGCTTTTTTTATCTATATAATCATGCGGGTTTTCAAGGCTGAAGAATATATAAACCATTGACATTCCCAGATAAAGGCTCGTAATTTCGAGCTGATGGAAAAAGAACTGTATCAGAGCGATTGCAAGGGTTCCGCAAGTGGTAAAAAGTATCGCTCTTCTCCGCCTTTCGCCTATACTGTTCCAGAAAACCACGGTTTCGCCGATTGCAAGCAAAATAAATGCCATGGCCCCAACACCGCAGATCTCCGTTGAAAATCCGAGGATATAAACGTTTTTGGCATCATAATAGGCATATATCGGAGCAAGAAAAATCCCTACTCCGAAAAAAAGTGTGGCAACATCCATCAGCGGGAAAACCCATTTCATCTTAAATCCGTTTGAATGCGCCTGTATCGTTACATATTTCAGTATCTGCTCAGCAACTATCACAAGTGACAATAGATAAAGCCTGCACGAAAAAGGCATGACCCATCTGGGCAGGAAGCGGTTCAGATTAGTGGTTACTATCGAAAGGATATCAATAATAATACTCGCAAACGATTCCCGATATAAAATCAGGT
>CAJORC010000278.1 GCA_905236615.1 uncultured Lachnospiraceae bacterium | reverse complement strand
TCCGTCATAGCTGTCAGCATCAGGTATCGGCTCCTCCGCCAGAAAATACAGTTCATCACCCGCATGTATGAAATGCGTACCATGTTCCGCATAAATCCTGTCCTGCCATGAATGAATGGTCTTAAGCACTTCTTTCGCTTCATCCTTATTAAAAGGTTCAAGCGGATAAAGCCCGTCTCTGAAGCGGCTCAGTCCAACCGGAACCACTGACACGCTTTCAAGATACGGAATATATTTTGAAAGATCCGAAATCGAACGTTCCAGCTCTGCACCATCATTTACTCCCTTGCAGAGTACTATCTGACCGTTCATTCTTATCCCCGCCTCAAAAAGTCTGTCAACTTTTTTCAGCGCCTCACCTGCGAAGCGGTTGTTAAGCATTTTACAACGCAGCTCAGGATTGGTTGTCTGAAATGATATATTTATCGGTCCCAATCTGTATTTGATTATACGGTCAATGTCATGTTCGGACATATTTGTGAGAGTAATGTAATTTCCCTGAAGGAATGACAATCTGGAATCATCATCCTTAAAATAAAGACTCTCACGCATCCCCTTCGGCATCTGGTCTATGAAACAGAATATACATTTATTATGGCATGAACGATAATTATCCATGAGTCCGTTTTCAAACTCAATCCCTAAATCCTCGTCCTCATCCTTGTCTATCTCAAGTTCCCACTCTTCACCGTTCTTTTTCCTCACCAGAACAAGAATATGTTCATCCTCTGTAAAATACTGGTAATCAAAGATGTCCTCAATTTCTTTTCCGTTTATGGAAACTATCTCATCACCGGGTTCGATTTCCATTTCCTCGGCAATACTTCCGCTTTCAATCTTCTTTACAATATGCTTAAATTCCATTCTGTCACTTTCCATAATAAAAGCCGAAAAAACTTTTTGACACTATTATTTGTCAGTGCCAAAAAGTTTTTTAATCAATGTCTTAGCGCTCCGCGAGTTTTTCCGGTTCAGGATAAGTCTCGCCAAAGGTTTCTACTGTAACACTTGCCATCTTCTGCTCATCAGTAGGTCTGTCACTGAAATCTGTGCTGACTTCAGCTATCTTGTTTACAACGTCCATTCCCTCTGTGATCTTTCCAAAAGCTGCATATTCGCCGTCAAGATGAGGTGCATCCTTGTGCATGATGAAAAACTGTGAACCTGCCGAATCCGGAATCATTGTTCTTGCCATTGACAGTACACCGGGGCCATGATGAAGATTGTTCTCAAATCCATTATTTGAAAATTCTCCCTTGATGCAGTACCCGGGGCCGCCCATACCCGTTCCCGTGGGATCTCCGCCCTGAAGCATAAAGCCTGCTATCACACGATGAAAAATAATTCCGTCATAATATTTCTTGTTGATGAGCGAAATAAAATTATTTACCGTGTTAGGTGCAATTTCCGGATAAAGTTCTGCCTTCATCACATCACCGTTTTCCATTGTAATAGTTACTATAGGATTCTTTTTCTCCATTTTTATATCTCCTCTGTTAATTAATCTCTGCGGAATAAGTCTCTTGTATAAACTTTTTCACTAACGTCATCAAGTACACTGTCATAACGGTTTGCTATAATGGACTGACTCTCTTTCTTAAATTTCTCAAGGTCGTTAACAACCTTACTTCCAAAGAAAGTCGAACCGTCTTCAAGTGTAGGCTCGTAAACAATAACAGTTGCTCCCTTTGCCTTGATACGTTTCATTATACCCTGTATCGAAGACTGACGGAAATTGTCTGAATTACTCTTCATTGTAAGACGGTAAACACCGACTGTTACAGACTTCTCAGCCTGATTATCATAAGTATTTGCTGTGTTTCCGCTTCCGGTATACGAATAGTATCCTGCTATCTCCAAAACCCTGTCCGCAATGAAGTCTTTTCTTGTCCTGTTGCTCTCAACAATTGCTTCTATAAGGTTCTCCGGCACATCTGCATAGTTTGCAAGAAGCTGCTTGGTATCCATAGGAAGACAGTATCCGCCATATCCAAACGAAGGGTTGTTATAAAAGTCTCCTACTCTCGGATCAAGTGAAACACCCTTGATGATCGATGCCGTATCAAGTCCCTTGCTCTCTGCATAAGTATCAAGCTCATTGAAATATGCAACTCTCAGTGCAAGATAAGTATTCGCAAAAAGCTTAACCGCCTCTGCCTCAGTAAATCCTGTGAAAAGGACATCAATATTTTCCTTTATCGCACCCTGCTGCAGAAGTTTTGCAAAAGTGTGTGCCGCTTCGTCTATCCTCTCATCACTGCTGTCAGTTCCTACAATGATCCTTGAAGGATAAAGATTATCATAAAGTGCCTTTGACTCCCTCAGAAACTCAGGGCTGAAAATAATATTCTTAGTGTTGAATTTCTCCCTTACATGCTTTGTAAATCCAACCGGAATTGTTGATTTGATTATCATTACAGGCTGTTCATCTTCCGCCTTATCCGCATTGGCATCAAGCACGAGCTGAATTACAGACTCAACTGCAGATGTATCAAAATAGTTTTTCTTCGAGTCATAATTTGTAGGCGCCGCTATGATTACAAAATCAGCATTGGCATAAGTCTGCTTTCCGTCAGTTGTTGCGGTAAGATCAAGCTCTTTTTCAGCTAAATATCTTTCAATATATTCATCCTGAATAGGTGATATCTTTTTATTTAATTTATCAACCTTTTCAGGTATGATATCAACTGCTGTCACATGATTGTTCTGTGCAAGAAGAACCGCAAGGGAAAGACCGACATAACCCGTTCCTGCAACGGCTATATTATATTTTTTATCCATTTTTATGCTCCTCTGTAAAAATCAAACCTATAATAACATATAAGAAATCAAAAGAAAAGAATCCCCGCCACAGCCGACAAAGCAATCCATATAATAGGATGCAGTCCTTTTGTCTTTTTAATTATCTGCGAAAAGAGATAAACCAGTGCTGCAAGAACGACCGCCTTCCACGAAATCCTTGTGTACAATGCAGTTTCCCCTTCGTTAAAAAGTGCTATTTTGGCAACAGAGATACCTGACACGCAGATAAGCGCAACCGACAGTGGTCTTAAATACTTAAAAACAGATACTACATAAGGATTGTCTTTGAAGTTTTTAAGAAATGCAGCAATTATAAGGATAATTATCACAGAAGGAGTGATAAGCCCTATCGTTGCCGTAACTGCTCCGGCAATTCCCGCAGTCGCAAATCCGACATAAGTTGCACAGTTAACTCCCATCGGTCCGGGCGTCGACTCAGAAACAGCTATCATATCCGCAAGCTGTGAATGGGTAAACCATCCTGTCTTATCAGCTATATCAGACAGAAACGGGAGCGTTGCAAGTCCGCCTCCCACTGCAAATAAGCCTGCCTTAAAAAATTCCCAGAAAAGACGTAAATACAGCATCATGCTTCTTCACCTGCCTTTCCCTTCCGGCTGTTTACCGCGGCAAAGACTATGCCGAAAATTATGTCTGCAATAATAAGGAAAACAAGCGGGATCTTCGAAAACAACGAAAGCGCAAGTCCTGCCAAAAAGACCGTCATAGTCAGTTTTGAATTAACCGCACTCTTCCACAGTTTGATTATTGCCTTTAAAATGAGCACACATACGCATGCCCTTATTCCCATAAATGCCTTTGTTACATATATATTATCAGCGAAAGCGGATATAACTCCTGCAAGAGTTGTAATTATAATGAACGATGGAAAGACAACTCCCAAAGTTGCTGCAATTCCGCCAATCCTCCCGCGATTCTTATATCCGATAAATGTTGCAGTGTTTACCGCTATCACTCCGGGTGTACACTGCCCTATCGCAAAATAATTCGCAAGATCCTCGTCCGTAGCCCATCCTTTATTTTCAACAATTTCTCTCTGAAGTATCGGCAGCATTGCATAACCGCCGCCAAAAGTCATTACCCCGACCTTTGCAAAGCTCAAGAATAACTCTGCAAGTCCTGC
>CAJORC010000277.1 GCA_905236615.1 uncultured Lachnospiraceae bacterium | reverse complement strand
TCAGTTTTAACATATATATCGGCTTCTTGCCAGTTTAATTTGAGTGATTTTGAGAGGAATTATGTGCAAAATAAGGAACAGAAACTATAATAAGGGGAAATGCTGTAAACTCAGGTTTTGCTTGCCGATGACAGGCGTCTAAAGTATAATGGAGCTGTAGTTACTGTTAAGTAATTAAGGGAGGATTGAATTATGAACAGAAAGGTTTATTTAACGATTGCGGCATCTTTTATGACCGCAGTTATTCTTGCCGGCTGCGGAAAGAGCGAGTCAGCTGCTGATTATTCGGCAAAATCGGCTGCAGATAACTCTAATTATGCTGCTGCGGAAGCGGCTTATGATTATGAGGAAGCTGCTTATGCAGAGGGAGACAGCGGAAGCGGAGCTGTCAGGGATGAGTCTTCGAAGGAGAACTCCACAGGAAATATAGAGCTTACTTCGGATAAGATCGTTTATACCGCTAATCTTTCAATAAGTACCAAGGAATTTGACAAGTCAGTAGAAGCATCGAAGGCGCTTGCAAAGAAATATGATGCGGTAGTTCAGTCAGAGAGCTTCTATGATTCAGATACAAGCTGGTATACGAACGGAAATGATTACAGAACCGGAAATTCCAGACATTATGAGGTTTCACTGCGTATTCCCAGTAAAAACTATGACAGTTTCCTTAATGCCACGGGAGAGATCGAGGGCGTTATAGATTCCAAGAGCTCCAACGCTGAGAATATTTCACAGGAATATTATGACACAAAAGAAGTCATAGCCTCTTATGAAGATGAGCTTAAACGTCTGAAAGAGCTTATGGAAAATGCCATTGAGATGGAGGATATCAGTACTCTTGAAGAGAAGATAACTTCAGTTCAGACTACACTTAATCAGGAGAGATCACATCTCAGACGTATGGATACTGATGTTGCATACTCTTATGTGAATCTTGATATCAGAGAAGTTGCGGTTTATGAAAAGCAGCAGATAGTTGAAAAGAGCTATGGTGAGAGACTTGCAGCCGCATTCGTTGAGTCGGTTACGGAATTCGGAATATTTATAGGAAACCTGCTCCTTCTGATCGTAAGGCACTGGGCTGTGCTTCTCTTCCTTGCCCTTATCGTATTCGGCATTGTTATGATCGTCAGAAGTGCTGAAAAGAAATCAAGGGAGAAGCAGAAGGCGAGAATGGAGGCAATGAGAGCCGGAAATGTACCGAATTACAGACCGATCGCCGCTCCGCAGAATAATACGGCTCAGCCCAATGGTGTGAATAATACCGGTAACAGCAGTGAAAAAACTGATAGCACTCAGAAGGGTGAAAATCAGTAAAAATAAGCCATAATAGTATTTTAGAATGATTCAGTGCTCATTTGGGCACTGAATTGTTCTGTAAAGGGGCAAAAGGCAATATAAAAGTGTGGATATGTATTTGCCGGCGGCTCTTGTTTTGAGGAGGATCGTATGGAAACTTTGTTAAATCTGATAACGGCGGTGTGTGGAAAAATTCAGGTAGTATCTGATCTTTTCTGGGATTTTCCCACTAATTTTGAATGGTATTCGTCGATTCCGATATTGGGGAATTTTTCGCTTGCCATAATTCTTCTTATAGGTTCCGGGATATATTTTACGATAAGATTAAGATTTATCCAGGTCAGGAAATTCCGTTACGGACTTCATGTTTTGAAACATACAAAGGCTAATACGGGAATTTCTCCGCTGGCATCATTTTTCCTTTCAACAGCGATGAGAGTCGGCCCCGGAAATATTCTGGGAGTTACGGGAGCTGTATCGGTCGGCGGACCGGGAGCGCTCCTCTGGATGTGGATATCAGCATTTTTCGGAATGTCGACAGCTTTTGTAGAGTCTACACTATCACAGATATTCAAGGAAAAGAAGGGTGACGAATACATAGGCGGTATGTCCTTTTACGGCCGCCGACTGCTCAAAGACTCTGCGGTTGCCGGAGTTGTGCTTTCACTGATGTATATTATTTACGCAATACTCTGTTTCCCGGCACAGGGCTTTAATACAGTATCGGCAATGGGGCAGATAGCAGGGATCATAAGCGGGCAGGAACTTCCTACGACACATGCGGTATACTGGGCAGGTTTTGTGATCGTGATAATAGCAACGATCGCGGTTTCTTTCGGAGGAACAAGAAAGATATCAAGGGTCACAGACATTCTTGTACCTGTTATGGCGGTTGTGTACGTCCTTACCGTAATCATGCTCATACTTATAAATTTCAGCCGCATTCCCTGGTTCTTCTATGCGGTATTTACTGAAGCTTTCAAGCCGGAGGCTGCGTTCGGAGGAGCGTTCGGAACAGCTTTGATGCAGGGT
>CAJORC010000276.1 GCA_905236615.1 uncultured Lachnospiraceae bacterium | reverse complement strand
AGTGGTTCAAAAGAAAATACGAGACCAGAACTCCCCTTTCTTACTGGATTTGCCAGACGCCAGAGAGTTCGATCCCGGTCGCCGGCATTATTATTTATCGCAGACTTGATTATTTCAAGCCTGCGATTTTCTTTTTATCAATCGTCAACAAGTAATCTCTATGGGAAACAGGACTGATTATCGTTTAATCATTTCCATCTGTTCCTCAAAACGCTTTTCCCTACGTATCCAGAACCCGTCATCATCTTCTTCATGAACTTTAGGTATCATACTGTCCTGACCATTTGGAAAGCCCACCCTTTCCGTTGTGATTATAAAATCTTTTTCTGTCGCTCCTACACGAATAATATTAAGCTTACCTCCAGACAGTTCTCTAAACGGATCATTACATGTAAAGACGCTATTAATCTGTTTCATAACCCATGACTCGTATTCTGAGTCATTCATCATTCGCTCAATACCAGTATCTGAAATATTTATCAGCGTTGTATCCAGATCATTTGATGAGTGATACGGCATATCCTGAATCCTTTCAGCAATTATCTGTCGATACTTGCCAACATCCATACCAGTGTCTATATCACATAATCTGTTTTTTATCCCGGCAGCATCCTTAATACAGTTCATAAACTCCTTTGATTGAGTCTCTTCATGCCGCTCTAAACGCGGTATAGTTCTGAACATTCTGCTAAAAGTATTTACTGTAATCATATTCTTTCCTCTTCATATAAGTCCATCCATACCGGTTATCATGAAACTTGACTCATACAGAGCTGAAGCAGATGAGAGCGAAGCATGTACACCATTACTACTATCATTAGATCTGATTGTCCCCGTTCTATTAAATTCTCGTAGCATCTGCTGATGTTCAAAATATCTGTTCTCATATATTTTATCAATGCGCTTCTTCTGAAGATACTTAGCATGAATATCTGCCTCTAACAGTTCCTTTTGTTTCTTCTTTCTCGCTTTCCTTCTTTCTTCCCATAAATTATAGTCGGAATCACATCCTTAAACTCACCCATGGACATATTTTCCAAGTCTTCTGCTTCAATGCCATAAGAGGACATTACTCCATATCCGCCTGTAACCCGTTTTTCCTGTACTGCCTTATACTGCGGTTTCTTCTGATAGTAATCTGCCATAACTGTTCCCTTTTCTGACTTAGTTTCATCAGCTACCCCCGCAGCACTATCAATGAAAGCATCATCCTTATTTCTTTCTACAGGTTTATATTTAGTATGAAAATCATAATTGACTGCAAGATTCTTTATCATAGCTGTCATGATGAAAACCTCCATTCTATAACTTCAAATGAGCCTAAAAATATCCATTAAACCCAAGACCGGAGAATAAACTGCTGTACAGCATGCTTTGATAATATGAGCCATTATTCCCATATAAAAATCTACTATAATCAAACTGCTGGCTGCCTGCTACTGACTTATATGACATATTTTCATCAAGCTTTGAAAGGTTGGTAAGTTTATTAGCTGAAGCGGCAAGTTCTGCAGCTTCCTTTTTTATATTTGTGAGATCCAACCCGGAATTATTGTAGTTATTCACATTATTATATTGTGAAGTACGCTGAAGTGTTTTGCTGAATGATGTTCCGGTATGACCGGTACTGTATAGATTGGAATATCTTCTGTACCCATTAGTTCTTCCATAACGATAGATACTTCCATAATTGTAGCTGTTAATCCTAAGCATATTAAATCACCTCCGCATTTACCTGTTGATAAATCTTCAACCATCTGTAATTACTATCGTATTATCCTGTCAAATCAACAAGGGCAATTACGTGAACTGCACTTTATATGATGTAAAACGCATATTTTTATCCTATCAGCATTATATTCAGCACAAAAAATAGCTCCCCATCATGCTTTTCCTGTCTGATTTCCAGATCGCCCTTATATTTTTGTGCAATCCTTCGAATATTTTTCAGCCCATATCCATGTCCATCTCCCATTTTCGTACTGTAAGGGATACCGTCTTCAGCAGTCTCAACTTTTTGCGCTATACTGTTCCTGATGTTTATTATTAGAAAGTGCTCTTTTATCACGGACATAATCGAAATCTGTGGTTTTTCTGAACTTTTGCTTGCCTCAACTGCATTCTGCAGGGCATTTGTCAAAATAATGCTCATGTCAAATGGATTGACATCAAATTTCTCCGGATAAATGAAGCCGGTTTCAAAATCAATACCTTCTTTTTCGCATCTCTCCTTTACCTCTGATAAAACAATATCCGTGACAGCATTTCCTGTTATAACACTCGGCTTAAGTTCCTCAAAACATCCCCGAAGTTCTCCTATATAATTTACAAGCTCATTTGTCTTTCCGCTTTCCGCCAAACTCTCTATTACCGTCAAATGATTTCCCATATCATGTCTGATTCCCCGCATGCGGTCATAGATTTCCTCAATATGTCCGATATGTCTGTGAGCATCATTTATCTGCTTGTTTAGCTCTCTTACCTCAAAATCATCTTCCTGTTTCTCCATTAATTTCTGATACACAGTTACCAAAATAATGACGATGACCAGTGAGCATATACTGAACAGAATCCTAAATGGATCCGCTGGGATAATACCGCTGATACTGCCATTTTTCATTCCATCCATCCAAAGTCTATAATACTGTGACATAATAGGCTTTACCAAAAGCAGCGTAACTACAGGCATCACGAGCATTACCAGCTCATGTCTGCTTAATTCCTTTTCCTTACAAATATATGCTTTCTGCAGAATCCGTATCACTAAATATAAAAGAACTATTGCTAACGTATACTGTAGAAAATTCCATAGATAGAATTCAATTATAGTTGCTTCCAGACTATAACCATACCAGTCTGAATTCTCGATAAGTTCTCCTTCAATTAGACCAATTTCGGAAAAAATCTCTATCGTGAGCCAGCTTATAAGCCTGAATACCACAATCAAAAATGCTTTCTGAACCGGGTTTCTCTTCTTATCCAAAAGCCAGACAACCATGAAAGAGAACACCATCATTCCTAATCCCAAAAGCCTGTCCACTGTTTTACTCGTTTCCGCGTGATTATTTATAAGCTGCATGACGTAATAAACTCCAGCCGCACTATACGCTGCTCTATGCCGTGCAGTATAAGGTTTAAGCCAACAGGCAAAAAGAACCGCTATCATAAAAAAATAGCCTTCTACTACAATATTCATAAAAACAACTGCATCCGTATTGAAATTATCTATCAGATATTGCATCATAATTTTTCAATCCTTGTGTGATATGACAAAATTGCTTTTACAAGTTCCTGATACTTTCCTCTCGCAACCGGGATTTCTTCTCCTATGAGGTTTACAAACTTCGAGTCATAGGATTTTACATACTTTAAATTTATAAGATATGCTCTATGAACCCTGAAAAAATTATTTCCAACGATACGTTCAAGTTCAGATATCCTTCCATAGTATTCAATTTTTTCCAACTCTGACATATGCAGAATTATCTGTCTGTCAAATATTTCAGCATATACAATATCACAGGCTTTCACTCTTCGTTTTATTCCGCCGCTTTTTACCACTATTGAATAGTCCTTATCATCCTCTTCACTTTTTCCCGAAAGAACTCTCTTTATGTAGTCTTTTCTCTCTGCTTCGGCTATTGTTTTCTTTATTATTTCCCTTAGCTTTTCTTTACTAAAGGGTTTGACAATGTATTGAAATGCCCCTACATCGAAAGCATTAAATACCTCTTCTTCAACAGCCGTTACAAAGACAATAATGGTCTCCCTGTTTTTCTTACGCAATAATTTTGCCGCTGTCATACCATCAATTTCAGGCATCTGAATATCAAGAAACAATATGTCAGCATTAAAATCCTCTGCCAGAATTCCTTTAGCGTCGCTATAAAACGCTATATCAATTTCTTCTGATACATCAGATACCGACTCAGCAATTATTTCCCTAATTTTCTTGTCATCATCACAGATTGCAAGTTTCATATGAATTCCTTCCTTTGAGACATCCACATCTATTATATCGGCTCTTAAAATAAGTTTTTAATAAAATGTACGTGAACTGCACTTAATATGTTGCGAAATGCATAAAATTATTTTGACAAGAATGATTATACAGCCTAAACTTATGCTTATTGGAGATTCTCATGAAAAAAATCGATTTATTTTTAGTATCTGTAATCCTTGCCTTGATTTTCATTGGATGCGGGACCGATAAGCAAGCGAATGATATAAGTGAAAGTGATAGTTCAACAACACTTTCCTCCTCTATAAAAATCAGTTCTATTTCTGACAAGTGTTGTCGGATGTCCATTTTTGTTCCGCCGTTGCTCAAAGCTGGCGCTTTGGCATCCGGCGACAAAAATGGCTCAAAATCAACAAAATACCTGTCATATCCCAGAATTTCTGCATTTTTCCCTTTTTACATCCGGAATATTAATGGCATCCATAGCATTGTCATATTTAATTCGCACATCTTCTCCATATCCTCTTATTCTTCAAAATTGCTGTATTCCGGTCGCCGGCATTTTTTACTGTAACTGTTCACACCTTGCAGGTGCTCACAGTTACGGGATTTGCCCATTTTAAGATTGCCTACGGCAATGGGGCAAATCCCAGTTT
>CAJORC010000275.1 GCA_905236615.1 uncultured Lachnospiraceae bacterium | reverse complement strand
TGTTGTAACTGATGAAGTATCTCCCTCGTAAACGTAAACCTTATCGCCAGGCTTAAGACCAAGTGATACGAAATATGCTGCAGAACCGGCTCCGATTCCTTCGTTGTCACCCTTAACGTTTGCTACTGCACTGTTGGCAACACCGTCGATGATCCTGTCAAATGCAACATAAGGGATACCTGCATCTACAAGCTCCTGAATAGCTGACTGTACTGTATCATCGATAGGCTGGATAACAACTGCGATATCCTTGTCACCCTTTGCAATGATATCCTCGATCTGGTTGATCTGATAAGAAGCATCATCACAGGTAATAACTTCTGCGCTGTACTTACCTTCTCCGTTGACTTCCTCAACCTTTTCTTTTGCAAATGTTGCAACTGAACCGGTCCAGCCGTGATCTTCCGGAGCAGTCAATACATAAATGTGTTTTGAACCTGTTGATGATGCATTGTCTGCAGTTTCACTTGAAGCTGCCTCTGATGCAGGTGCTGAAGAAGCTGCTGCTCCCTTTTCCGTGCTGCCGCCGCATGCTGAAAGCGATAATGCCATCACTCCTGCAAGAATTACTGATAATATCTTTCTTTTCATAATTACTTTCCTCCTATATGTTTGAAAGTTTCTTCGTTTGTTGTGACCTTATGATACCGCAATGCCACTTGTCTCTCTTTTCATATCCGAACAATTTGATTTCATTTTTTGCATCCGAAACAAATCGCCCGTCTACGCCGCAACATTTGTTATTCATCTGTTGCGCATATCAATTATAAGCCCGCTTCCGGGTCCCCTCTATTTATTCGATTTCCTTAAATCTCACATATTTTGACATATTTTTTCTTTCCAAAAGAAAAAGGTCAGAAAACACATATCGTTTTCTGACCTGTAACCATCTTAAACTATCAGGAGTCTTCTCTCATTTACATGATGTCCGAACTCAGGCATGTATACCATCGGCTCTTTATCCGGATCAAGACCGTCCTGGATGATCGGAGGCATATATGATGATGTCCAGCAGAAGCCGTACTTCAGATCATGATAGCCCTGAGCGAGACCGCCTTCTTTCTTTACTTTTAATACAGCGGGAGTTGTTGTTCCCCAGTGTGTATGGAAATCTGAAGCCATTTCCTCATTTGTGAAATCCTCACCATTGATATTCCATACGATACTGTCCTTTTCAATCTTCTCTCCGTCAACGAAAAGTGTTCCCGGACGAAGCTGTGAAAGGAAAATTCCTCTGTAATAAGGCAGCTTTACCTTAAACTGAAATCCTGTAACATTCCCATTTTCGTCTTTAGTATTCCTGAATCCAACTGACTGAATAACCTGTTTTTCCATTTCATTTCACCTCTTATTTTAATCTCCGAGCAGATTCTTAAGCAGAATATGGTGCTTACGGAGAGTCTGTCCTACTTCATAGCCCTCATCATATTTATCAGCGCCCTCATACTCACTTAAAAGATAACCATTATATCCGTTATCCTGCATAACCTTGATAATTTCAGGATAAGGGATCGTTGTCTCTTCAAAATCATCATTCATGTTGATGAATTTAGCATGACAGCAGTAAACATAAGGAAGCAGCGGAATGATATCCTCAGGCTTGTTGGGTGTATAGTTAGGATCAACCCATTCACCTTCCTTGAATTCTGTACGGAATACAGAGAAATCGATGTTTAATCCAAAATTCTTTGTGCCTGTCTCTTTGATAAAATCTACGAAATCGCTTACAAGCTTACCCTTAAGGTTTGAAGGAGTGTGAATCTCCGGGCACATCTGAATGCCAAGCTCCTCAGCAAGAGGAAGCGCACCCTTGATGATCTCTCTCCAGTTGAGCACAGGCTCAAGAAGATCATTGATAACCGGCATCTTTGTTCTCATTACCGTAAATCCGAGACGGTGTGCAAGACGAATGTCTCTTTTAAGCATCTCTACAGATTCCTCTGTTGTAAGGTCTCTGTCTCCGAGAACGTGTGAGTCGATCCAGTTGCCATACTCTACAGGAACGATCTCGTATTTATCACAAAGTCTGTGCCATTTCTCAACCCACTCATCAGTAGGATAAGGATAATTCTCAATATGGGTGTTGGCAAGTATCTCGATGCCATGAGCGCCCATGTCATGTAAATCTTCAAAGCAGTCCTCAAGTGTCTTTGTAAGGCCAAACTCAGCTGAATAGCTGTACAAAGCTACTCCTCTTTTAGGTCCTTTTCTGTCGTACTTATACATTTCTTTCACCTCTTAAATTTGATTCTTCGCGTCGCTCAGAATGACAATGCCATTCTGAGCCTCTGGATTCAAGCCTCTGCTGTCTCCATTACTTCAACGACTTTTGTTTCAGCGTTGTTTTCTGAACTGTGTCTGCCGGCAAGTTTTCTTCTGATCTCATCAGCTTCAGCGTCTGTCATATCCCAAAGGAGACATGCCGCTGCCGATACCAGGAATAAGATTGCAGGAATAAGGTTAACTGTGATGTTAATTCCTCTGAGAGCGCCAACTGTCTGCTCTGCATTTGCAACATATCCGAATGCGCTCATGATCATAATACCGAACGCACCACCTACAGCATTACCGATCTTTGTTGCAAGACCGTATGTTGCATAAGCTGTACCGTCTGTACGAACTCCGCTCTTAAGCTCCATGTAATCAACTGAATCCGATACCATTGAAAGGCTCATCGGGAATCCAACGTTGAAGAGACCGAAGATGATGTCGCCTGCAAGTACCATGTTGATGTTGTCAAAAGGAGCAAGATACATAATGAACAGACCAACTGCCTGGATTGCCATACCAACCATCAAAACGTTTCTCTTTCCGAATCTTTTTGCAAAGAAAGGAACAAATAAGGAACCGATGATTCCGCCGATTGAAGGGATAGTCATTATAAGACCGATCATTGTAAATGAACCGAGGCAGTATATTACATAATAAGCTGTTACTGCGATACGTCCCATGAAAGCTGTCATCTGAAGTACCATGATGAGTGTGATGATCATGAGATACTTGTTCTTTACAAGGTTTGAAACCGTATCCTTGAATGAGAATCCTCTGACTTCATCGCTTACAGGCTGTACTACTTCCTTACCGGTAAGTGCAACTATGATGAACATCGGGATCGCGATGATTCCGTAAATTATTGCAACCATCATGTAACCGTGTCCGTCAGCCACCTGCGCACCTGATGCCGAGAACTTAAGAGCAAGTCCTGCTGAAAGGCCGTTAACGATAACCATACCAAGATTCATTCCGATATTTCTTGATGTGTTGATAACGTTTCTCTGATTGGCATCTTCTGTCATAACACCTGCAAGTGCACCGTAGGGAATGTTTACAAGTGTGTAGATCATACCTGCGATGATGTACATTGCTGCTGCCCAGATCACTCCGGCTGTACTGTGTCCACCAAAGGGATTTACGAAGGTAAGTACACTGAATATTGCAAGAAAAGGTGCGCCAAACGCGATATAAGGTCTGAACCTTCCGAATTTTGAACGTGTCCTCTCTGCAATTGCCCCCATCATAGGATCATTTACTGCATCCCAGACTCTTGCAAGCATCATAATAACCGTTACTATAATGGGTGCAATACCGACTATATCCGTGTAGTAAATAGTCAGGTAAGAACCTACATAAGTCCATACAAACTGTGATGCTAAATCTCCTAAACCATAGCATACTGTGCCTAAGCGTGAAGCTCTCTTTTTTTTCTCCATTGCTGATACCTCTCTTAAATTTAATTAAATACCCCATAAGAATTTGTAATTAGGATAAGTGTATTTTAAGAGATTCACGCTAATCATTCTTTTCATATATTTACTATCTTGTATGATAAATTGCACAAAAGAGCACAACAGAAAAACGGATGCAACAGTGTTTTATCATCTGTTGCATCCGTTAATTTCTAATTTCTTGGAAAAATGTGTATAATGCTTATTTCATGCGGTTCAAGCCGGAATTCGAGTTCGATGGGTTCGCCCTCTCTCGAAATACTGTAGATATTCTGACTGAGGTCCGGAAGACATATCGCTTCAAGAT
>CAJORC010000274.1 GCA_905236615.1 uncultured Lachnospiraceae bacterium | reverse complement strand
ATTTATGAATCCAACCACGGAAAATAATTCAAGAAATCCGCTTGATTACAAAGAAATACCATCACTTTTAAAAGCATTTGCCATTCCAAGCATAATAGCAATGCTGGTAAGTTCCCTTTATAACGTTGTTGACCAGTTTTTCATAGGTCAGGCGATAGGCGAACTGGGAAATGCAGCAACAAATGTTGTATATCCGCTTGTTCCTGCCTGCATATCATGCGCACTTCTCTTTGGTATCGGAGGAGCTTCAAATTTTAATCTTGCTATGGGTAAAGGTGCTCAGCAGGGAGCAAAATACTATATAGGAAATGCTGCAACAGCCATGCTTATTGTCGGTCTTGCCATTTCTGCATTCTGTCTGATAACCTGTGACTCTCTCCTTCTCTTTTTCGGAGCTCCCGAAAAGGTATTTCCGCTTGCAAAAAGCTATTTACGGATCACTGCTGTTGGATTTCCTTTTCAGATTTTTGCTGCAGGTTCAACCCATCTGATCCGTGCTGACGGCAGCCCTAAATTTTCAATGAAGATCAACCTTACAGGTGCGATAATAAATGTTATCCTTGATCCTTTATTCATTTTTGGTTTTAAATGGGGAATGTTTGGAGCGGGACTTGCCACAGTTATCGGACAAGTGGTTTCTGCACTGCTTGGAGGCTGGTATTTTCTTCATTACAAGACAGTTAAGCTTGATGCCGCAGCATTTAAGCCCAAACTTTCAAGAATCTTTGCCATTGCATCGTTAGGTGCTGCGAACTGTTTTAACCAGCTTGCCATGATGCTCCTTGCGATAGTACTTAATAAAAGCCTGAACCATTACGGTGCACTTTCTCCCTACGGCAATTCAATACCGTTGGCCGTTTCCGGTGTTTCGCTGAAATGCATGCAGATTATGATCTCGGTCGTTATCGGTCTTTCTCAGGGACTCCAGCCTATTGCAAGCTTTAACTACGGGGCAAAGAAATACCACCGTGTTAAGGAAGCCCTGTTTCTCGCACTTAAGGCAGGCTCTGTTGTCTGTATTCTTGCTTTTTTGATATTCCAGATCTTTCCTCATCAGGTTATCGCCCTGTTTGGAAACGGATCTGATGAATACTTTGCTTTCGGCGTAAGATATATGAGGATCTATTATCTCTTTATCTTTACATATTTTATACAGCCGATAATTTCAAATTTCTTTTCTGCAATAGGAAAACCCATAAAGGGTATATTCTTATCGCTGACGCGACAGGTAATATTTTACCTGCCGCTCCTGATAGTATTTCCTATGTTTTTCGGAATCGACGGAATACTCTATGCAGGTGCCGCAACTGACTTTATTTCAGCAGCAGTCTGTGTAATTATTCTTGCTCTGGAGCTTCGCCGTCCGGAATTCAGATTCAGAGAAGCATCATAAATGCCGCGCCGCCGCCGCGTTTTCCATGGCTTGCCCTATGAGACCAGAGATTATCTGAATCCTCATAGGTGCAGACCCCGGAAAGATATATGTGATCTTCTGTTATTCCTGCCGAAAGGAAATTATAATAATTAGCCATGTGAAGATCGAGCAGGTATTTGCCCTCGACATTTTCTCTTTCCGTTACTACCCTGCCTTTCGAATCATCTTTATACTTATATGTAAAGACATCAGCCACGTCAGAACCAACCTCATAGCATTTTCCGCATATTCCCGGTCCTGCCATTGCCAGAATATCTTCTGCATCCGAGCCGTATTTCTCGTTCATGAGTTTTATGGTATTTAATGCGATATTCCCTATAGTTCCTTTCCAGCCTGAATGACTGAGCCCTATGACCTTTTTCACAGGATCAAAGAAATAAAGCGGTATACAATCAGAATGGCTTGTCACGAGACAAAGACCTTTTTCATTTGTAACCAGTCCGTCTACATTCGAAAAATTTCTCTCCCGCAATATACCCATACCTTTATTCGAACTGTCTACAGGGATTACATTTGATGTGTGCGTCTGATGTGCAAACACCATGTCCTCGCATTCAACCCCTATTGTTTTCCCAAATATCCTAAAATTTTCAATGACATTTTCTTTCACATCCCCCTGTGAAAAGCTTAAATTCATGGTAGAATAAATTCCTTCACTTACCCCGCCGTTTCTTGTTGAAAAATAAGCCTTTAAGTCTTTGTATGAATTAAAAAAATCGAAGTCAATATATTTAAGCATAAATAAGCCACCTCACTAAATTTAGTTTCCGACACTCTGTCATGATACTATATGTGCCGTATTAAATACAACATTTAAATATATATAAGTGATATGATAAAAGAGTAACTATGACTCTTTATGGGCTGACTCTTTTTGAGGAGGTTTGTCGTGTCGTACGCACCAAAATTATTGTTTGCAATGCCATTATTACTAACAATGATTCTGTTTGTATTGCAGAATATTTATTTTCAAAAATATTATGCGCCGATAAAAGAAAAGCTTATTTTCGGACTGAGCCTGATTCCCTGTTCATTTGAATTTGTAACATTTATTATACTCTTTTTTGTTGGTCCTTATTTTGATGACCATATATTTGATTTTCCGATGATCAAAAGTCTGCGCGCATTGCCCCGGACCAATGCAAGAGTTTATGTATGCATTATTTATTTCATTTTAATGTCCATCGCTCTTTACGGATATCATAAATTAAGTAATCTGCGCTTTTCCATCTCTCTCGGTCAGTATATGCTTTTCACTATGATTGACTGTATAGGACTGATGTTTGACAAAAACATTATCGCAAGATATACTGTCGAGATCATTATGTATCTTTTCGGATTTTTATATCTGAGAAAAGATGTAGTCTACGCCATCACACACTCTAAATATTTTGCTTCTTCAAAAAATATCTTAGCTGTTGCCGTTCCTATGCCTTTATGTCTTGCACTTGTATGTTTCAAGTCACCTGAATCAAGATATTCCGGCGGATACAATTCAATACAGTCATCATTAAATGTTTATTTTTGTATAATCCTTTTTATCAGTTCGTTAATGATCAGCAAGCTGCTGCTGAAAATCCTGCAGAGGACTATTCACATACAGCAGGATATGGAGATACAGGACTTCCTTACTGCTGAACTTATGAAATCACAGGAAGGCGTTATTTTAACCTTCTCTGAGATCGTCAGTAACAAATCAGGAGAAACCGGAAATCATGTCAAAAGGGTTGCCGGTTATACTGCTATTTTAGCCAGAAAACTCGGTTATCCCGATGAAGCTGTTGAAGAGATACGTCTTGCGTCTATGATGCACGATATCGGCAAGCTCATGGTTTCCAATGAAATTATAGAAAAGCCCGGTGCTCTTACTCAGGAAGAATTCAACGAGATGAAAAAGCATGTTACCTACGGAGAAAAGCTTCTTGCGCATACAGGCGGCGGTATCATGAAAAAGGCACGCATAATCGCAAAAGAGCATCATGAACGCTGGGACGGCAAAGGCTACATGAACGGACTTAAAGGCAACCAGACTTCTGAGCTTGCACAGATTGTTGCGATCGCCGATGTTTTCGACGCACTCACAAGCCGCAGAAGTTATAAAGAGCCATGGCCATGTTCAATGGCAAGGGAAGAGATCATAAAAAACAAAGGAACACAATTCTCGCCAAAATGTGTAGACGCATTTGAAAAGTGTTATCATCAGTTCCTTGAGATCAGAAAGGAATTCCCCGATGAAATCGGAAAAAATGCCGCTAACGACGGTCTTTTACCTTTCTCCAGACAGAAAACAGTGTAAATTATTAAAAGCGACCTCCTCATTAACGAAGAGATCGCTTTTATTTATTTTGTTTCTTCAATTAAATTTAACAGCTTTTCCATCCTGTGCAACAGCTATATATGTTTTTCCTCTGTTGAACTGGACTTCATTTCCGCTGTCATCATAGTAAACAGTCGGTGCATAATCCGAAGTCTTTTTCCATGTTACATGAATGGCCTTTCCTTTTGTACAGAACCATCCATCATGTGTTGTATCAACCATATTAAAGCCGAGGTAACCCTTCTTATCCATCTGCTGCCATGCAGTATTCTGGACAACTACATTGGCAAATGTAAGCTGTTTTCCTGTTACAGCATCAACCTGTGCTTTTCCATGCAGATTTTTCTTGTAAAGTCCGCTTGAAGCATCATAATCAAGTGAAGTCTTGGTATATGCAAATACACTTGAAAGATCTATTCTCGATGCCGATTGTGCTGATGGATACTGGCTAAGATCATTTACACCATTTGCAAAAGTAAAATGCTTTGCATTATAATAACCCTGCCTTAAGCTTGTCTGATAACCGAGTTTTGCACATGCCTTCTCAATTCCCTCAGACGAAATATATGCATTGTGCGGTGCATTTCTGTCGCTTGTTCTGAAGAAATATCCGGCTCCGGGTGCTTTTCCTCCTGTTCCGTATTCATAGGTTCCCGAAATATTATTTATATCTGCTGCATTTATTGTGCCTTTCATATATGCAACACCGCCGAAATGGATAAGTATCGGATCCCATTCCCTTGCAGCTGCAATATAATAAAGTCTGCAGCTTCTGACATTGCCAAGTCTTGAATATCCCTTCCAGTTCGGAATTATCGCCATCTGCCTTGATATTCCGCCTTCTTCCATTATTTCATAAAGGATATCCGCAAGTCCTATACCATAAGACGGCTGTGCTGTAGAATCAGTTGGTATCATGATAGCGATAGGTCTCTGATTTGCAACTGCACTGCTTATATTTTCTCCTGTATAAACACTTATAGTGCTGCCTTCAGTATATGTTCCGGTAACCGTTTTTGCTGCCGAAGTACTTGTATCCTTCTCGGGAGCAGCTTCTGAGGAATTTCCGCTGTCAGCTGCAAGAGAATTGTAATGTCCGAGATATCTTCCGTAATAATTTGCAAGGCTGTAACTGTAAACTCCGAGCGGTGCTGCAGCTCCGGCACCCAGTGCTTTGTAGGCAGATGAATTGCTCTTATTATTTAATACTTCAGCATCCACCTGTGCAGCATAAGTATTTACATTGAACGATGCATTTCCTACTCTTCCGCTGTTTATTCCCTTCTCGACAAAGTCTCTTAAAAGCTCTGCAGGATCATTACCGACTGATGCAGCCACATTCGGATATGCTGCGGCATAATATGACGCATCAAAAACCTTTGAATAATCTCTGCCGTTATAGGTCGTAGCGGTTACAGTCGCTTTGGGTTTATTCAAAAGATAAGGATTATTGAGACAGTTACTCATTATGTTATAGAATGAGTCGGGAACTCCCTCTTTTTTCTCCAGATACTCAGCGCAATAAGCGGCAAGGGTATTGTAGTCAAGGCTGTAACCATTATCCAGAAGCATTTCAAGACTTCTGTAAGTGTTCTTTGCAATATCGATGGTCAATACCGTAGAGTCCGGTTTCTTCTGATCTGCAAAAGTCCAATAAGCATTCTCCGGTTCGGTAAGATATACCTCTGACCAGTCAACATTACTGTTGGCACCAAGCTTTGCCTTCATGTCAGACATAGAAGTAAATATTGTGTTTCTGACTACTCCGGAATCAGCAAGTACCGTTAGTTTGTTTCCGGCGATAAGCGTGCAGACCATGACGAGCATGAGCACAAGCGCCGTAATCTTCTTTCCCATCTTCTCTCCTTCCTTTTCGTAAAAATGATCTCATAACTCATTTTTACCCTTAACTTTAGTAATTTCCCTCATGTAAGCTGCCGTAATGATACCAGAGGGAAGTGCTATAACCGCAACTCCGACAAGTGCAGACAGGCTCGATATCGCCTTTCCTATGTCCGTAGCCGGGGTATAATCACCATAACCCACCGTTGTAAGCGATATTGTTGACCAATAGCAGGCATCCAGAAATGTGTCAAAGCTGTCAGGTTCAACCTGAAACATCAGTAATGCACAAATGACGATATACACTGCCGAAAGGATGAGAACCGCACCGAGCGGTGCCTTAACCCTCACCATCACATTTTTTATTGTTATCATTGTTTTGGAATAGCGGACAAGTTTGAAAATTCTGAATACCCTGAATAATTTAAAAAGCCGGATAAGAGTACTTTCCGGAAAAAAGAACGAAAAAACCGGCAAAATAGAAAGCAGATCTATAATGGACATCGGTTCCATAAGATTGGCAATATATGACTTATAACTCACAACACCCATTTTGTAATCTGAAGTATAAATTCTAAGAATATAATCCAAAACAAAAATAGACAGTGTCAGTGCATCGATCACCCCTGTATATGCATCTCCTTTTTTCATTGTAAGGGGTATCAGGCCGACAACTATGGCAATGTTTATCATTATGTCATACGCGCGGCTTGCTACGTCATTCTCACGAGATACTTCAATTATCTCAAAAATACGCTTTTTTAATGCGACATTCTTCATCCCGAACCTCTCCTTATGATCATTAAAGCAGAAATACAAGAATACCCAGAATTATCAGGGCGATACTTACTATTGAAGAAATGATCACCGTGATAATCCCGAGAATATCTTTCTGTTCGGAAATTCCTCCGTCGCTTACAACTTTTTTAACATAATGCTGTTCCATACGCCCCCTCCTGAAACATCATATATGTTTTAATTTTATCCTATCCCCTTATATAATACAAGTTTTTGCTTTAGTTCAATCATTCAAGCCAATTAGTATGTTATGAATTAAATGTCATGGTATACAGTGCCATGAATTTACCGCCGGCACTGAGTTTTTCCTCATAGTCACGATCCTTAAGTTCTCCGCTGTAACCTACAGTATCGCATCTTCCGTACCATGGTTCTATGCAGACAAAAGGAGCATTCTTCTTGACAGGACTCCATACACCGACAAGAGGTGACTTAAATGATACGGTTACAAACTCCTTACCACTTTCATCTACAAGGGAAATCTCATGAACCTGCTTATTTTCAAAAATCAGCGTACCATCGTCAAAAGTATGTTCATCAAGTGCAAGTTTACCTTCAGCATCAAGCTTCCACTCTTTAAGCATATTTGTTGCGAGTCCCTTTGAGTCATCGAAAATCCTTGCTTTAAGGCTGTCTTTTGCATCGAATTTTAATGAATAGCCCTTAAGCGTACCGTCTGCTCCGAGAGGGCATGAAAAAGCCGGATGTGCCCCTACAGAGAAATACATATCCTGATAACCTGTATTCGCAACCTGCCATACAACCTCAATACTGTTTTTCTTCAAGGCATAACCGCATGCAAAATCATAATCAAACGGATAAACTTCATTTGTCTTCTCTGTTCCCTTAAAAGAGAAAAAAATCTTATCTTCATCATGGCTCAAAAGTTCATGCTCATTATCTCTTGCGAAGCCATGCTGAGTCATTGGATATTCTTTTCCTTCATGTCGGTATTTTCCATCAGCGACCATTCCCACAAAAGGGAAAAGCACAGGGGCAGTCCTGTTCCAGAATGCAGGATCGGCATTCCACATAAATTCTCTTCCACTCTTACTGTCTTTTACGGATTTGATCTCGGCTCCCTTTGAATCAATCTCAACCGTAAGCCATTCATTTTTGATCGTGTACCTCATTGTTACTCTCCTCCTGCTTAATATTTAACTTCTGCAAATTTTTTATCTGTGTTTTCAAAATTCTCACTGTATATTTTCTGTAAATACTCAGTCATTTCCGGTGTAAGCTGAACCGCTCCGGAAAGCACATAGTTTTCAATCGCATTCCTTGTAAAATAAACACTCTCAGAATCCGAATGCTTACTGAAGAAAGTATTCGGTGTATCTGATGCTTCTACAGAAACCAGATTATAGTTATAGCTGTAACTTGCCGCTATATAAAGGTCATCCCAGTAAAAATAAGCCACAGTTGCTTCTTCGGGAATTCCCTCATACTGATTCTTATTTTCTCTTATCAGCGTACTGTAATAGGGATTTGAAAAATCGGTATTTTTCAAAATGCTTAAGGAATTCAAAAGTGTTATTCCCGCGATCAGAACCGCAAGCAGGACTTTTATATTCTTAAAAAATCTCGTTTTTACTATATAACCTATGACAGCAACCGTAATCACAAAAGATGCCGGCTCAAAAAATCTCGGTCCGAAAGGATCCATCGTCGAATTAAATCTGATTATGATAAATGTCAGATAGTAGAACAGTCCTGTTGCAAGAATTACAAGCAGTCTGTCCTTTTTCTCGAATTTCTTACAGACGATAAACGCAGGTATTGCTATAAGCAGAAGAAGCAAAAGCGTTCTTAATTTCGGTCCCGTTATATCTCCCGTAAGGATCGGAGGTGTGACAAGAACAGCATTGAAAAACTCTTTTATAAGTGCTTCTACGAGGCTTAACGCCAGAGTTGGAATATCATCTGTAAATACGGCTCTGTTTACGCCCGTAGATGCTCCGTTCCTAATCTTGTTATTTAAGAGATAAAGGAGCATAAAAGCTGATGACGCAGTTCCCGTTATGATAAGTGACCTGATCTTTGCCTTTAATTCA
Source organism: uncultured Lachnospiraceae bacterium (assembly GCA_905236615.1). GTDB lineage: Bacteria > Bacillota > Clostridia > Lachnospirales > Lachnospiraceae > NK4A144. Next base: position 3,615 of record CAJORC010000274.1, on the reverse strand, counting down.
TCAGTTCGTGAATTTTTATCAAAATGATAAACCAGTATCAGCACAAATGCAGCAACAAAGATAACCGGTGCTGTATAAGCTCCCACATAACGCACAAGGAAATTTGCGATCGTTATCAATCCCAGCAGTATGTATTCTTTAAGTCCGGCTTTCTTTTCTTCATCAAATATTATCCTTGATAATATCAGCGCAAACATGAATGTAAAGAGTGTAAACGGGCCTTCACTCCATGTATAGCAGTTAAGCCATATGTAGCCCGGATTCAATAATGCTATGGAAAATACCCATGCATTCTTTCCGAACCGGCGGAAAAGAAGGAACAAAGTCAGACCCACCGCAAAAATTGAAAATATTTTAGATGCCAGATAAATATCCGTACCGCTGATCAGCTTGAATAATGCTATCAGCGAAGGATATCCAATCGGCCATAACGCAAACCATGTACTGTCCTTCGAAGCATAATTTGAGATAAAGCCATGTCCGGTAAGAAGCGCATGTGCTGCTTTCATATATTCTGCTGAATCAGCAGACATACATGCCTTTTCAAAATAAGCCTTTGAAATGATATATAAGCATATATAAATAAAAACCAATGCAAGTATTACTGCAGAGACAACCTTTTTTGTACGTTCTTTTTTCATCAATTCCATCAAATTAGCCATTACCATTCACCAACAATTCCTATTATAAATTCACCCGTTTCAAGCCAGTTAACTCCGCAGTCATCATAAGCAAAAGCACTGTCCTCTGCTTTTATCACATACAGCGAACTTTCATCAGGGCTGTACAGTTCAGCCTTAAAAAGCTCTTCGTTATTTCTGCTGCTTCCCTGTGCAAGTCTGAAAACATTCGTTGTAAGATGTCTTGACATCGCATAACCTGTAAGATACTTAAATGAATTATCATATATCGGACCATATACAATATGCTTAATGCCATGACTTGCCACAAGTGTATCCAGATAATCCGTTCCAAGGTGAGGATCGAATTCCTTTACATTCGTTTCAGTGATTATTTTCCCGTGTCTTTCCAATATAAAAGGCGACATATCCAAAAACTGTATCATAAAAGCGAATATCAGAACTGCAGTCTTTCTTTCCCTGCTGGCTCTGCCGCCGCAGTCAGCACATATTGCAAAAATAAATATCAAATATATGCAAACCCATGAAGTTCTTGCTGTATTTCTGAAAACCGACCAGACATTCATAATAATATCCGGAAGGCTGTAATGCAGCACAGTATTACCGTTTAATGTCACAAGGGGCGAGCAGGCAACAACGAGTGCTATAACAAAAGTCGATATAAGTGCGATAACCGTTGATCTTCTCTCCTTAAACCGGTTCCAGTCTCTTTCCTTTATAATGCTGATGATCGTATAAAGAGTTAAAATTATGATTCCTGCACCAAGATAATAAATCCTGTGTCCTTTTCTGTAAGGCAGATATTCCGGGAAATACCCGGATCTCATTTCATTAAAAAAAGCATTCAGATCAAGACCATATTCTTCTACATTTCCGCTTATATTTGCAATGCCGGTATTAAATGCTCCAAGGCAGAAAAGCATAAAAAGACCTGCCGAAACAAATGCTGCCAGTACTGCTGAAGATGTTATGATTCGGCTTTTAATATCTTTTTCCCTGCCTTCACTATCTGTAAATACCGCAATGATGAATCCAACCAGGATTATACCGTCAAATAATATAAAGTATGAATGCACAAGCGGACAGAGCATTCCGACAATTCCCCATGCTGTAATTTTCTTTTTAAAGCTCAGTTCACGTCTGATCAATATAAGATAGATCGGGATAAGTATCATCCAGTGCGCGGCAAGCGCCGAATGAACATACATCCTTTCCAGCAGCTGGAATGACAGTGTAAAAAACAGCGTTCCCAAAACAACATTCAGTATTGAATTCATATAACGCTTCAGTATTTTAGCTGCGATAACTCCGTTCAGTGCATACGTCATTATTCCCCAAAGCCCGAAATACTGGAAACTATTAGGTAATATCGGAGATAAAAATTTAAATATCAGAGCAAAAACAGGAATTGAGTCGGTATAAATTATACTGACTTTATCGGGATATGTTAGCTGATCCATCAATCCGAAAGGAAATGTCCATGCAGAATTCCTGAAACCTTTCCAGCCAAGATAATGCTGGGTAAAATCACTGCTCATACCGTGATACATCCATGATATATTCATCGGATTCAGAGCCCGGTAGCCGTAAACCAGGATAAAAATTATCATGCCCACAGCTGCTGAATATATTTCAGCTCTATAAAGGGAATAAAAATCTTTTATTTTATTTCTGTAATTAATAGTCTTTAGATTCATTCTTTAAGTAAAATAACTCCTTGCCGGTTAATTTGATATACCAACCTATTATAATCTATTATAAAAAAAATATAAACAGTTCATTTAAGGATTGACAGATTATATCGTATCAGATATAATCTGTTTAGATAAAAGTTGTGACGGTTAGTAATGAAAAATAGATTGATTTTTTTGGAGGTAAACACTATGAGCATTTATGATTATTCAGTAACAAAAACAGTTGGACAGGAACTTTCTCTCGCTGATTTCAAAGGCAAGGTAGTCCTTATTGTAAATACTGCAACCGGATGCGGATTCACTCCTCATTATGAGTCGCTTGAGAAAATGTATGAAAAATACCACGATCAGGGCTTTGAGATCATCGATATTCCCTGCAATCAGTTCGCAGGGCAGACTCCGGGAACAGATGAAGAAATCCACGAATTCTGCACTTTGAAATACAATACGCAGTTCCCTCAGATGAAGAAGTCAGACGTAAACGGTGCAAATGCTCTTCCGCTTTTCCAATACTTAAAGGCAAAGAAGGGATTTGAAGGTTTTGGACACGGTCCTTCTGCAAGGATGATGTCGGAAATACTTAAAAAGATAGACAAAGACTATGACAATAATCCCGATATCAAATGGAATTTCACAAAATTCCTTGTTGACAGAGAAGGTAATGTAACAGAACGCTTTGAGCCCACGATAGATATGTCAAAAGTAGAACAGGCTGTAGAAGCACTTATTTAAAAACTTGAAAAGAGATTGAATAATGAATGATAATAAAGATAAATACGAAAGTTTAAAATTGAAGAACCAGCTCTGTTTTCCGTTATATGCTGCGTCCAGACAGATAGTTAATTTATATACGCCTGTACTTAAACCTCTCGGCATCACCTACACCCAGTATATTGTTTTCATGGTATTATGGGAGCAGGACGGAATAACAATGAGCGAACTCGGAAATCAGCTTTTCCTTAACAACGGAACCCTGACTCCCCTCATAAAAAAAATGGAGCAGGATGGCTACATCAGAAGGGAACGCTGTCAAAATGACGAACGTATTGTGCGTCTTTACCTTACGGAAAAAGGATTTGAACTTCGTGAAAAGGCTGTCGACATTCCCTCAAAAGTCGGCAGCTGCCTGAAACTTAGTGAAAAAGACGCTGAACTTCTTTATAATCTTTTATATTCAATACTTGAACAAACTAAATAAACCGAATAACAAGGGGCGCTTATGGAAGACTTTATGACGGGGAACTTTAATTTCAAAAGACGTATTCTGGTTGTTGATGATT
>CAJORC010000273.1 GCA_905236615.1 uncultured Lachnospiraceae bacterium | reverse complement strand
TTGCAAGTCAATGGGCTATCGCCAAGCGGTAAGGCAACGGACTCTGACTCCGTCACTTCGAAGGTTCGAATCCTTCTAGCCCAGCTATGAGAGCGGAGAATTATATTCTCCGCTCTTTTTGTTTTTTACATGAAAGGCTTTAGGTATATATTTTTTTATGATAAAACTCGGTGAGATACAGACACTAGGTATAGAAAGAAAAGTGGATTTTGGTGCCTACCTGTCGGCAGCGAAAGGGGACGAGGAGGTTGTACTTCTTCCGGCAAAACAGCTCCCTGATGATGCAGAGGTTGGAGACGGAGTAGAAGTATTTATTTACAGGGACTCTAAGGACAGGCTTATCGCAACGACAAATACACCGATGCTTACTGTTGGAAAAATAGCAGTGCTTAAGGTCTGTCAGGTCAATAAGGTCGGAGCTTTTCTTGATATGGGACTTGAAAGGGATCTGCTCCTGCCATATCATGAGCAGACTTACACTGTCAGAGAGGGTGATGAGGTTCTTGTCACCATGTATATTGATAAAAGCAATCGTCTTGCTGCAAGCATGAAGGTTTATGAATATCTTGAGAAGGATTCACCTTATAAGACTGATGATGAGGTCGAAGGGCTTGTTTATGAAATAAGCCGGAACTTCGGAGCATTTGTAGCAGTTGACAGGAAATATTCGGGACTTATACCGGCAAGGGAATTTTCCGGTGAGGTAAAATGCGGTGATATCGTAAAATTAAGGGTAACAGGAGTTAAGGAGGACGGAAAGCTTGATCTGTCTGTAAGAAAGAAAGCTTATCTCCAGATGAACGAGGATGCGGATGCGATTCTTGAACTTATCCGCGAGAGAAACGGACATCTTGATTTTACGGATAAAGCTTCACCCGAGCTGATAAAGGATGAATGCTCAATGAGCAAAAATGCATTTAAGAGGGCTGTTGGACATCTTATGAAGGAAGGTCTTGTAAGTATAAGCCCTGATGGAATAGATCTGGTAAAATAAGAAAGACAAAGTTTAGGAGGACAAGAAATTGAAGGCAATCAGCACAGCTAACGCACCGGCAGCAATCGGACCGTATTCACAGGCTATAGAAATCGGTGATACGATCTTTACATCGGGTATAATACCTATAGTTCCGGAAACGGGAGAAGTTGTAGGAGCATCGGTTGAAGCTCAGGCAAATCAGGTATTTACCAATTTAAGTAATCTTCTTCATGATGCGGGAAGCTCAATGGAGAATGTGATCAAGACAACTGTATTTATTAAAAATATGGATGACTTTAAGAGGATCAATGAGGTTTATGCAAATTATTTCACAGGTATTCTTCCTGCAAGAAGCTGTGTTGAGGTTAGTAAACTTCCAAAGAACGTAAAGCTTGAAGTAGAAGCTATTGCGATAAAGGCTGCAAAGTAAATATCTTTATTTGCTAAAAGGTTAATCAAAGGAGGATTTAGAAATGAAAGTACAGAACATTACTGATATCGACAAGTTTTTTAAGGTTGTTGACGGCTGCAAGGGCAAGGTTGAACTTGTAACAGGTGAGGGAGACAGACTTAACCTTAAGTCAAAGCTTTCACAGTATGTTTCTATGGCAAATATTTTTTCAGATGGTATTATCAAGGAGCTTGAGATCGTTGCTTATGAGCCCGATGATATCGATAAGCTTGTAAACTTTATGATGAATCAGTAAGATGTCTAACAGAAGTCATTCGGAAGTACGTTAAATCGGCTTCTGAATGACTTTTTGCAAATTGAGTATATTGCTGTTTAATGAAAGGAGCGCGGATGAACCCGTTAAGGTCGGGAATTTTGTATCTTTTCATTGTAATAAGTATCATTTTCGGAAATATTTTTTTTGTTGTTTCAAGATTGATCTTTCCGTATATGAAGATGCCTACGGAAGCGGCACTGGCCATGGGAGAGGTTCTGATACTTATCCCGACAATCCTGCTGACTTTGCTGTGGGGCGTGGATGTACGCAAAACCTTTAGGATAAAGAAGGTTAAAATCCGAACCATGCTTCTGGTCATTCCGCTTACATATATGCTTATGCCGCTGATAGCGTTCTGTAATGCATTTACGATGCTTTTTACGGACAATGCTGTCGAAGGAATCACAGACGCAGTTCTGACGATGCCGTTTGCGGTAACATTCATGATACTGGCAGTCTTTGGGCCTTTTACCGAAGAACTTGCATTCAGAGGTGCCGAATATTCCGGACTTGCTGAGAGTGGAAATAGGTTCGGGGCAATATTACTGCAGGGTGCGATGTTCGGGCTCATGCATATGAATCTGAACCAGTTCATTTATGCATTTGTAATAGGGATTGTTTTTGGAGTGCTTTGTGAGGTTACGGGAAGCATTCTGCCGGGATTTTTTGCCCACCTTATAATAAATGGTACATCAACTGTAACTATGTATCTTTTTGAAGGTTCTGAGACAGGGGCAGATCAGATGGGAAGAACGGATATATTTTATGCAATGCAGATTTATGCACTGATGGCTGTTTTTACAACCGGTATTGCAGTATTGATCATTGTGCTTATAGCAGGACTGGAAGAAGGCGGACGAGAGAGGCTGGCGCTTATATTTAAGCCATTTAAACGACATAAGGTAACTATCGAGGGTAATTATGTTGAGGTAGCGAAATCTAAGGTTATTTCGATACCGGCAGCTGTTGGCCTTTTTATGGCAGCGGCCGTTGTGATTTTGCTTCTGATACCGATGGGTTAAAAAAAGAATCCCGAATGACCGTCATTCCGACGTCTTCGGGATTTTTTTTATTCATATGAATTACGCATAAGCGTTAAAATTTCCGCCTATATGAGGGTTCACACTAAGTTCCATTGCATTTGTATCAGGCATCATCTTTGCGAGCGCTTCGCCCTGAGCCTGAAAATCATTGAGCGTCATGCTGAAAACTGCGGTAGAAACGGCATTTTGTGTCTGAATACTTGATAATGCGGTTGAAAGTGATGCGATATCCATATTCTACACCTCCAAAACTAGATCTTAATTACCGGGCACATCCGTGTGCATGGGCTTTTCTAACCGATAAAGATTAAAACTGTACCGGTCGAATGACATCTGCTTTATGTATACAATATTATATCCCATGGACTTGAATTTTTCAAGTTCGTTTTCATATCCTTCTACTTCGAAATACCAGATATTTCCCTTTATCTCGTCGACCGTATCACGATCGTATTTTTTCAATCCCGGATAGTAATATCTCATGCATATTTCTATCTGATAGGCGCTTTCGTAAATTATGTAGCCGTCATCAGGTGTGAGATTTTTGTCAAACCACTCAGTCATTTCGTTGACGGAACTGTCATATTCGCTCTTGAACTGAACAGTATAATTTACAATGGCCGATGCTGCAATAATGACAGCGATCGTAACTGAGGCAGCTCGCCTGAATTTATCAGGAAATTTTGACAGGGCAGCACTGAGGAGTATTGACGTTCCGAGCCAGAATATACCGAGGGACGGAACGAGATAGCGTGAAGTAAAATAGCTTGAGCCTGCTGCGAATGATGCTGCATAGCCAAAGAGCAGTACGCAGTAAGGTACTGCGGCATAAACTGTAGGGCAATACAGCGAAAAGTCCCTTTGGAAGATATTTAACAGGGCAGATGACAGTGCCAGTATGAATAAAAGCATCAGTAAAAGTGACAGAGGCGTGTAGTGAGTGACAAAAGGAAAACGCAGGTCACTTAAAAAAGATGAAAATGTCAGCGGCGACATTGAAAAATAGCTGCTGGCATTTTTTATCTGGTAAACTGCGAGTATAAGACACGGAAGATATACTGCAGTAAAAATGAAAAATGCTGTGAAGAATTTTTTGACGGACTCTTTTTTACCGGATGCGATCAGGTATATTAGCAGGAAGAACCATAAAACGGCTGAGGCAACAAGGGCAAAATGATGCGCATAACCGGAAAGGGCGGTGAAGAGCGCAAATTTAACATATCCCTTAAGTGTATTTTCAAGTATGATCTCCCTGAAGGCGAGAGCTGCTGCAAAACTGAAAAATAGCCCCCAGCTGTAAGGTCTTATTTCTACGGCATAGTAGAAATAATATGGCATGGAAAGGAAAAAAACGGTAAAGATCAATGCGTCCCTGAAGGAATAGAGTCTTTTGATCTGAAAACTTCCGTAAAACAGGACAAGTACAGCAGCCAGAACGGATGAAAACTTCATCGAAGGAGCGGAATAACCAAGTAATATTGTGATCATCTTGGTGAAAAGATTATAGAAAGGCGGGAGAGTATCAGCCACGGTAGCCGTCCAGACCTCTGAAAGATCACCGCGTACAAGACTTGCGGTAAAAGCTTCATCTACCCAGAGATTATTATTGAATATCAGGGAAATATAGATTATTGATCCGATCAGTGACGAAATCAGCAATATGAGGTTTTGTCTGTCGGGATTGCTTATTTTTTTCATAATTTATGAACAGCCTTCTTTTATTTTGTTTATATCAAATTTCAGAATGATTATAGCAAATAATAACAGAGGTTGAAAGATGCATCCATGCTATGGTATACTTTTTAGTACAATCGTTTAAATTTATTATAGAGGGTAATATGAAGAGGTTGTCGGTAATGGGGGTACGTCTGAAAGACTATTCCGTAAGGGAGTCCATGAGGCGTATTAATACATATCTGAATAATGATAAATGCAATACCATAGACTTTGTAACTCATGACCTGCTGCTTAATGCTGCCGGTTCTGAGGAATTAAAGAAAAATATAGAGGATATGGACATGACCTTAATGACAACGGCCGATATTCTGAGCGCCGGGGGCATTGAGAGCTATTATCGCGAACGGGAGATATTATCCAATCTTTTTCTCAAGGGATTATTCAGAAAGCTTGAAAAGGAAAAAAGAAAGATTTTCCTTATATCGGAAAATGCAGATAAAATGGCGCTTCTGAAAAACGATATGAGTAAGTTTGCAGCCAACCTGAATATTACCGGTGAATATATCACGGAGGAAAAGGTCGGAGGAGACGATGGAATCGTAAATGAAGTTAACAGCAATCTCCCTGATGTGGTTTTTATCAATCTTTCTTCACCCGAAGCGGAAAAGTTTGTTGCATCGAACCGTTCGAGAATGAATGTTAAATTTGTGATGATCTTAAGAGAACTGTCATTTAAGATAACAGAAGATGGAAGCATAAAGAAGGGCGGTATTGCCGACTTTTTCATCAGAAAATTCTTTCATTCCGCAGCAGCAAATTATGACCGGACTGCTGTGACCGGCAGTGACAAGAAATGAGCCTGCTTTTGTAAAGTAATTGGAAATTTGCATAAAAATCCACCGAAATATCTTTATTATTTTGATGTTTTGTATTAAAATGTTTTGTGGGGGTGTATAGCAAACCGAGAGGCAAAGAAAACCGGGAGAAGGAGCAGATAGAATGATTTCCAATCAAATACTTCAGAATACTATCGACGGTCTGAAGAATATCACACGAATTGATATGTGTATATCAGACACCGAGGGAAAGACTCTTGCAACAACCTTTGAGAGAATTGATGCGGATGAGCATTCCGTAATGGCTTTTGTCTCATCACCTGCGGACAGCCAGGAGATTCAGGAATACCAGTTTTTTAAGGTATATGATGATGATGGTCAGTTAGAGTATATTCTCATAGCAAGAGGCGGAAGCGATGATGCTTATATGGTAGGAAAGATAGCGGCATTTCAGTTGTCGAATCTTTTGGTGGCATATAAAGAGCGTTTTGATAAAGATAACTTTATCAAAAACTTACTGCTTGACAATCTTCTTCTTGTGGATATATTCAATCGTGCGAAAAAGCTGCACATTGAGACCGATGTCAAGAGGGTGGTTCTTATCGCTGAGACAAATTCGGAAAGCAATACGACTACGCTTGAGAAGATCAGAAATATATTCGCTACAAGAACTGCGGATTTTGTAACCGCCGTTGATGAAAAGAATGTCATTATAGTTAAAGAGCTTACGGAAGGAAATGAACTCGCTGAGATAAGTTCAGTGGCTGAAGAGGTCATAGAGGCTTTTAGTGACAACAGTTCCCTTTCAGTAAGGGTGGCTTACGGCACGATCGTTGATGAGATCAAGGATGTGAGCCGTTCCTATAAAGAAGCTACTATGGCTCTTGATGTAGGAAAAATCTTCTTTGGAGAGAGAAGCGTTATCGCGTACAGCCAGCTTGGCATAGGCCGACTTATATATCAGCTGCCGATACCGCTGTGCAAGATGTTCATAAAGGAGATATTCGGCGGAAAATCGCCGGATCAGTTTGATGAGGAAACTCTTGCGACTATTGATAAGTTTTTTGAAAATTCGCTTAATGTTTCAGAGACCTCAAGGCAGCTTTTTATTCACAGAAATACGCTTGTTTACAGGCTTGATAAGCTGCAGAAGCTTACAGGACTTGATCTTAGGGTCTTTGAGGATGCCATAACTTTCAAGATCGCACTTATGGTTGCAAGATATATGAAGTATATGGAAAATTATGATTTCTGATCATAATTCAGAGGAGCAGTAATAAAGAGGAGTTATAAGGACTGGGAAAATCATCATGATCATACTGGAGGATGTTAGCAAGTCATATTCAAAGGGAGCTCCGGCTCTCAGTAAGGTGAGCCTGCATATTGAAAAGGGTGAGTTTGTTTTTATTGTGGGAGACAGCGGTTCGGGAAAATCGACGCTTATCAAGCTCCTGCTTCGCGAACTTTATCCTACTGACGGGCGGATTATCGTAAACAATACCGATGTTACAAAGCTGAAACATAACCGTATTCCGAAGTACAGAAGAGGAATAGGAACGGTTTTTCAGGATTTCCGTCTTTTGAAAGACAGGAATGTCTATGAAAATGTTGCCTTCGCACAGCGTGTAATATCAGTTCCTGCGAATAAAATCCGGAAGAATGTACCGAGTGTTCTTTCGATGGTGGGACTTGCGGAAAAATACAAGTCAAGACCAAGAGAACTTTCGGGAGGAGAACAGCAGAGGGTTGCACTGGC
>CAJORC010000272.1 GCA_905236615.1 uncultured Lachnospiraceae bacterium | reverse complement strand
TTGACCGCATTATTTATGATCTTATACTTTTTCTTTCCAAAAAGCCATTTTCCTGCTTCTTCAGAACAGGCAAGCTGATCTGTAACAAGGAGGTCAAAAAATGGTTTTAAGAATTTGTGCGCTTTAATGTGAGTACATGTGGTGTTGTGGCTGTGTGCTATTCTCGTCTCACAGCCGGCAAACTTTGCTGCCGCCAGTTCTATTGCCATTGTGGCACTGTTTCCGTTTGCATGGACGGCATCATACTTATTCTCTTTAATGATTGACAGAAGCTTTCTGAAATAATTCACCGTTCTGCTCCTGCTCAGCACAAATATTTTTCCGCCGTTCCCCTCTATTTCCTTCCTGTAGAGTGGATCCATATATTCATTGGCTATAAAATCTATCTTGTATTTGTCATGATTTATAACCCTGTAATAATTCATTATAACCGATGAAATTCCCTGCCTATAGAAATTCACCGTATTGATTATTAGAATTCTCCTCATTCGCATTCTCCCTCTGATAATAAAAAGGGCTCGCTCCCCTTAAAACTGTTTCCCCTTAATATTTCTGATTCTTATTTTTTGTGGGAGACAAAAATACAGATCTCCCAAAAAAGTTCTGAATGAACTGTAATTTTCAAGATATTGCATTGCCCTCAATGCCGCTGCAGCGGTTTTCCGTTTAAAAAGATTCTCCCTTGCAAGGCAGTATCTCTCTGCCTTATCAAGTATCTCCCTCTCTCTGCGGCTTAGGACACCGCTCTCTCTATTATACTCCATTGCAACGCAGATTTGTTCTTTTTCCCTTCTTAAATCCCTTAATTTTGTTTTTTCTGTAGTACAGTCAGTTCCTGTGGCTGTTTTTCCGTGCCTTCTGTAATCTATCATAGGTATGTCATAGGTGAAAAGGCTGTGCCGCATCATGGCAAACATCCAGAGCTGCGCATCATGCGGCAGATCCGGTCTCCAGTACTGCTTAGTTTCTGAAAGCAGTTCAGCCCTTACAGCATATACGCATCCCGGCATTCTTGTATGGAAAAACCTTCCATCAAAATTTCTTCTGAAAATGATTCCCGTATTTTTTGAATAGGGAGTTCTTTTCCCATTCTTATCAAGGAAATCAAAGCTCCCAACAAGCAGTTCAGTATTTTCATTTCTCGAAAATGCTTCAACAGTCCGTTCCAGCCTGTCTTCCCGCCATATATCATCCTGATCCGAAAGAATTATCATCATCTCCGGCTTATCAAGAACCATGCCTACAGACTTTAACCGTCTTCTCTCTTCGCTATACTCGTCCACTACTGTTTTTAACAGTTCACCAAAATTAGCCTTCCAGCCGATATTCTTCACACCTCTGATCAAAAGCCAGCTTCGAGATAAATTATTCTTTGCTATATATTTTTCTATAAACTCCGCACTGCCGTCTGTTGAACAGTCATCCCTAAGCAAAACCCTGTCCGCCGACATACTCTGCATCCTAATGGACTCAAGCTGCTCATTAAGATATTTAAGACCATTATAGACCGCCACACATACGACTGTTTCCAATTTTCTGTCACATCCCCCTGGTTTATACTCTATTTATAATTATACAATATATTTTCCTATCCATAAATATAAAAATCTCCTTTAGCTATTAATTTAAGCCCTGTCAAAATAAATCTTTGACAAGGCTTAAACTGTTTCCGATTTTTGCAGTTATTAGTTCAGGCAGGCAACAGCCTGAGTATCATCGCTGTACCAGTAAAGGAGCTGTCCTACGACATTACTGTAACTCACTGCGCCTTCTGGTATACCATTAACCACAAGGTTCGTGTCTATAAATGTCTGCGCTGTCTTTTTCACAGTTGCAGTAGAAATTACAGCATTCTTTTCAACTTTCTCTTCTGTTTCAACTGTCATAAAAACATTATCGGATCTGACAAGTGAAGAAATTGATTCATGAGATCTGTAAAGCGCATTATTCCCTCCACATGCCTCTTTAAAGTCATTGTTGATATAATTAAGAACACTCAGGTATCCACTGTATTGGAAAAACTTATTTTCTGAATTTATACATGCAACATAAGCAATGAAATTCGCGTCATCCTCCTGCATGAAGCCTTTCGTGTGTGCAAGCTCATGGCATACTGTAGAAGGGTAATTAACATTCGTCATTATTGAATTATAATTTGCTTCCATTGTAAAAGGAAAATAATAGCCCCTCATTGACTGCTGACACATAAGCTCAGATGTGAGAAGCTTTTTCGGCAATGAATAATAACCTGAAAACTCTTCCCATTCCATCGAAATACCTGTCATGGACTTAACCGCTTCGGCATTAAGATCACCATCAAACTGCGGTCTGCCGTTTTCATCCCTGTCGATTTCTTTTGCAAGCCGGTTAGCCTGTGTAACGATAAAATCTCTTGTTGACGCCAATTCTTCAAAAGTATATTCCTTGTCTGCTATCTTCTCAAAGTATTTTCCCTTAAGCCCGCTGCTATGGTATAGTATAAAGCAGTTTTCAGTCATCACAAAAGCCGTTACCGCAGCTATCATAAGAACAATCCGAAGATATCTGGCCGGAAAACGAAGTCCCATCTTAAACACTGCAGAAATTATCATAAGAATTATGCTGAGCAATGC
>CAJORC010000271.1 GCA_905236615.1 uncultured Lachnospiraceae bacterium | reverse complement strand
TAGGTAATATCAGAGGATCTGTCATTGCGGCATGTATTCTGTATCTGCTTCCCGAACTGCTGAGAGGACTTAATACATATCGTATGCTTATTTATTCGATAGTTCTAATTGTGATGATGATAATCAACTGGTCACCCAAGGTTATAGACTATCGTAAGAAGTTTGTAGCAAGACTGAAGAAAGGATGAAGCCATGGCATTACTTGAGGTAAACAATTTAAGTGTTTCATTCGGCGGACTCCGTGCTGTCGATGATTTCAATCTGAACATAGAAAAAGGTGAGCTCTACGGACTTATCGGTCCTAACGGCGCCGGAAAAACAACGGTGTTTAACCTTCTGACAGGTGTATATAAGCCAAATGAAGGTCTTATCAAGCTTGACGGAGAAGATATCACAAGAAAGAGCACCATAGAGATAAATCACAGCGGAATAGCGAGGACTTTTCAGAATATCAGATTATTTAAGCAAATGTCCGTTATAGACAATGTTAAGGTAGGACTTGCGGAGAATTATAAGTACAGCGCTTTGGAAGGAATTCTCCATGTGGGGAAGTACAGATTTGTGGAAAAGCAGATGGACGATGAAGCAATGAAGCTTCTCAAGGTATTTGACCTGGACAAAGAGAGGGATGTGCTTGCAAGTAACCTTCCTTATGGTAAACAGAGAAAGCTGGAGATAGCAAGAGCTATGGGTACATCACCAAAGCTTCTTCTTTTGGATGAGCCTGCAGCCGGAATGAACCCAAATGAAACAGCGGAACTTATGGACACGATTGCTCTTGTCCGCAAGGAATTCGGTATGACAATTCTTCTCATTGAGCATGATATGAAGCTTGTTTCCGGAATATGTGAAAAGCTTACTGTTCTCAATTTCGGAAGAGTGCTTAAGCAGGGAAATACAAAAGAAGTCCTCTCTGACGAGGAAGTAATCGCAGCATACCTTGGACAGGACTGATGGCAGGAAATAAAACGGATACAGAATAGAGGAGATAGATATGGCACTACTTGATGTGCAGAATTTGACCGTAAACTACGGAGTAATAAATGCCTTAAAGGGAATATCCTTCCATGTTGATAAGGGAGAAATAGTTGCTCTCATAGGCGCAAACGGAGCAGGTAAGACAACAACCCTTCATACCTTATCAGGACTTCTTTCACCTGAGAGCGGTACAATTACTTACAAGGACACAGATATAACCAAGCTTCCGGGACACAAGATCGTATCTCTTGGAATGGCTCAGGTTCCGGAGGGAAGAAGAGTATTTGCTGATATGACAGTTTTGCAGAATCTTAAGATGGGAGCTTATACCAGAAAGGACCAGCAGGAATTTTCGGATACTCTGAACATGGTATACAAGAGATTTCCCAGGCTTGAGGAGAGAAAAAATCAGCCTTCCGGTACATTGTCAGGAGGTGAGCAGCAGATGCTTGCCATGGGAAGAGCTCTCATGTCACATCCTGAGATAATCCTTATGGATGAGCCTTCAATGGGACTTTCTCCCATATTTGTCAGTGAGATATTCAGTATTATCGAGGATGTAAACAAGGACGGAGTGACGGTGCTTCTGGTTGAGCAGAATGCCAAGAAAGCCCTTACAATCGCCGACAGGGCTTATGTTCTTGAAACTGGAAGTATCGTAAAAGAAGGCGATGCAGATGTACTCTTAAATGATGAATCAATTCGCAAGGCATACCTTGGAGAATAAATAAGCGGGGGCATAACATGAAAAATATTGTAATAACCATAGCGAGGCAGTACGGAAGCGGTGGAAGAACCGTTGGAAAGATGCTCGCAGAAGAACTTGGAATCCATTACTATGACAAGGAACTTTCAAAGGTTGCATCTGAAATAAGCGGAATAAATGAAGCTCTGTTTATAGATTCCGACGAGAAAGTAAAAAAGAGCTGGAAGAATAAACTCTCACTTATTTCCACCGTATATGACGGAAATATAAAAAAGCCCGGGGACTCGGATTATACATCCGATGAAAATATATTCAGCTATCAGGCCAAGGCTATAAAGATGCTTGCAGAAAAAGGTGAACCCTGTGTAATAGTTGGACGCTGTGCCGACTTTGTGCTGAAGGATTATGACAATGCCATAAGGGTATTTGTTCATGCGGATCATGATTTTCTGATGCAGGAAGCGGGAAAGGTTCAGAGTATGAAGGGCAGGGACCTGGAGAAATTCATCGCTCAGATAGACAAGGGCAGAGCAGATTATTATGAGTATCACACAGG
>CAJORC010000270.1 GCA_905236615.1 uncultured Lachnospiraceae bacterium | reverse complement strand
TGTTCTCGCGGATGGTCAGGTTGGGGATGAGGTTGTACATCTGGAAGATGAATCCCAAATGCCTGCGGCGGTAGAGGACGAGGTCCTTTTCTTTCATGGACGAGATGCTCTCGCCGTCGACGAGGATGTCGCCGCCGTCCGGGCGGTCAATGCCGCCGATGATGTTGAGCAGGGTGGACTTGCCGGAGCCGGACGGGCCGAGCAGTACTACGAACTCGCCCTTCGCGACCTGCAGGTCGATACCCTTTAAGACTTCGACGCGGCTGTCGCCCTCGCCGAAAGACTTTGTGATGTTTTTGATCTCCAGAAACATATGATAATTCCTTTGTTGATGATAGTTAGTTGCGGCTGATTAGCCTCTGCTAACTATACTACATTTTGTGGGTTTTGCAAGATGCTAAGGGAGATTTTCCGCTTCGAGCGGAGGAGCCGTGCGCATTTACGGACTGAAAATGCAAACCAGTTGTCCCCTTATTCCTTGTTCATCCGTTATATATAACAGAAATGCAAAAACCGTGCACAGATAATGCAGTTATAACTCCTAAGTGATTTACTTTGTTTAAGGAGACAAAGATATGTCAGATAAAACCTTTAAAAAACTAACATCCATACTTCTTGCCTTTGTAATTCTTGTTGCCCTTCCGGGTATAAATGCTAAAGCCGATACTGTTCATAGTTGGTATACCGGTAATGAAAGATTTACATACTCTCCGAACAGTGGCTTGGGCTACGACTTTAACTCTTATGTGTATCTTTACTATACCTCAAATACATCATCGTCTATTAATGTATACAGGATTTCTCAATGGGTTGAGAACCATATGTATAGAAATCGATGGTACTCCTAACAGAGATGAAATGATAAAGATTGCTGAAAACATAATGCTTGAGACAATAGAGACGCAGGGGAACTGACAGGTCATCATTATGGCCAAGAGAGTAACCATCATTGCAATACTTGTAGCACTTTCAATGCTGATAAGTGTGACAGCATTTGCAGAGACGAAGGGAATGAAAGTACGTCCTACTTTAAGTATCAGCGGAACAACAGCCACTTGTAGACAAAAGGTATCTTTGTCAGGAGCAGCAATTAATCTTACTTTGGAGTTATATCGGGATGGAGTTCCCATAGTATCATGGAATGCTTCTGGGACAGGCTCAGTCACCATTAACGAAACCTATACCGTAACATCCGGCCATACATATTACCTTTACGCATATGGTACGGCAGGAGGGGCCGCATTTAACGGGCAATCGGCGTCGATCAGTATCTAAAGAATTGTGAGAAGGAGAAATTGTCAAGAATTGACTGTAATTGTCAATTGCTGTTGCCATGTCGATAGAATATACTTGAGCTAAGGAAGCTTCTTAACTATAAAACACCACCGCTCAAACTGTGATAACAAATTGTTAAGGGGGTTGCTTAAATGAAAGGCAAGAAAGCTAATTCAATAATTGTGATGGCTGTTTTAATTGTATTTGCATGCTGCAGATTTGTGGCGGCAGATGCCGTGTTGACGGTCATTGTTCCTATCAATGTTGATACTGATGAGGTATTCAAAGGGATGGTTAATGAAGAAACCGTAATATATGATCTTTGGTCAAATCCTATTGTTGCCAGCGACAGGGAATTTCATAATCAAATGAAAATCAAGAATATTTTTTTGGACAACGAAGAAATACCTCTAAATGATGCAAACGGACAGACAACAACGATTAATAAACTCAGGTTCTCAGAAATTAATATTAATGTTAAAGGGGATGAGGAGTGCGGGCGAATATTTGTTCAAATGCCGGAACTAATGCTTATAGGCAGCATGCACGAACCTCTTCATATTGACAATATTATGCCCCGAGAGCAATCGGTTAATCTGTTGGGAGGACTATGGCATATGATTAAAGCACAAGAGAATCCTGTTAAAGAGGATGGGACTAAATCCGTACTCATTTCGATGGAACCGATAGGGGCACAAATGATCCGTCCGGAAACAATGAGATTATATATCAATGGATTGGCATTTGATGGGTCTACTCATTTAAGAGGCGGTGAAAGTTTCAGCGATTATCATGGTGCATATTTTGTATTCTCTGGGGTCCCCGCAGATCTTGAGATTGATTGGAATACAGTAAGCGTAGACATTTTTTCACTGATGTATGTACAGCCAGCATATGTTTATGAGGCAGAATGCGGGAACTAGGCGTCAGAAAGTAATAAAAGGGGGAATTGGCGATGTTAGTACAATATAAAAAAAGGGTGGCATTGTTTATTGCGTTTATAGTTTTACTTGCCAGTAATGTTGCATATGCAGATTCTTATTATACAATGGGCGTTAAGTCTTGGAACGATTTTTATGTAGCAGGACGAGTGTATTACTCTTCCGAGTCAAATTATGCGATTACAACTACGAAGATGCGCGAAACGATTCAGAACACCTCTGGATATGCAGTAAAATTCTTTGCGTACAGAGTGGCCTATGGTTCATCGACAAATTATTCAATTAATGAGGTTGAGAGTACTGCAGTTGATGGCGTTCCGGAGATACCGGCTGGAACAACTGGTTATTACACCAGATTACAGTCAACTGTAACACGATCCAAGGCAGTTACTTTTGAGGCAGGAGCTGCAAAAGACCTTTATCATTGGGTGACTTTAATCGCAACGTTTTACAGTGGGACTACAGGAGTTACACTATACTAAGGTCGGTAGTGCTATGGAGGGAAAAATATGCGTGAAGGGATTGTCAAATTAATAAAAAGAGCCGTTCCGGGGGTTATGATTCTACTTGGATTAGCAGCATATATAATAGGGATTGGCTTGGATAAAAGTATAGAAAAATATTATTATTCAAGCGGTCTTATTTCCAGTATATATGATGTACAGATGAAAAATGGAGATATACGAAAAAGAGCAGTAGTGAGATATAGAGTCGGCGAGAAAGTCTATGAATGGGAAATGGATGAGTTCTTAGAGCGAGCGTATAAACAAGGGGAGATTGCTCAAATATATTATAATAAAGAGGATCCTTCAGACGTTATAAATATAACGCGCTATGAGCTCTTGAGCAAAAGAGGTGATATTCTGCAGTTCTTCGGCTGGACTCTTATAGGATCGGGGGTGTTGCTGTATTTATATAGTCAAGTCCAAAAAAGTGTGTAAATTTCCTTTAGGCATAGTTAACAGGTTAAAGTGTCAGGCTGCTTGAAAAAATTGCTTCTCGGCTACCGCACTTAATCGTTGCCGGAGATCCGATTTCATAAGGGCCGCAAAGGTTTCTGAACTGAAGACTGCTTTCATGTTCTGAATGGTTTTATGCCGCTCTACAAGCACAGCACCCATTAGTCGAAGCAAGGATGTGAGATTTGGGAAGATCCCGATGACTCGAGAACGTCTCTTCAGTTCCTTGTTTAATCGCTCCAACTGGTTCGAGGTGTGGAAATATTTTCGAAGATGCTTCGGAAGCTCCTAACCGTCATGGCATCTTCAAAACCTTCGTCCAGGCAGGCCTGTGGCAGCTTCTGCTACATCTTTGTAATTGTCGATGATCTCGTCACGTTTCCTGCGTGCGGCTTTGATCGTTTCACAGTTGTACATTTCGTGCAGCTCCGCGCGGATGGCTGCCTGATACTTCTTCGGTGCCTTTTCTGCGATGTTCTTGGAAAAGTGAAACTGGCAACGCTGCCACGGAACGTCCGGAAACACCTTGCAAAGCCCGTCGCGCAGACCTTCGTGAGCATCGGATGTGATCAGCAGCAAGCCATGAAGGCCTCGTTTTTTGAGGCTCATCAGGAAGTTTTTCCAGGTGTCTTTCGTTTCATTGACATAGGCATCAAAGCCAAGGATTTCACGGATTCCCTGCTCGTTAACACCGTAGGCAATCATAAATGCTTTGGAGATAATCCTTCCGTTTTCGCGTACCTTGAAGTAGGTGGCATCCACTGTTACAAAGGGAAAGCGCTTCTCCAGGGGACGGCTGCGAAAAGCCTCCACTTGTGCATCCAGCTCTTTACAGACTTCGGAGACGGCAGATTTTGAGAAGGATGTTCCGCAAAGAGTTTCCATCACTTTAGATACTTTGCGGGTTGAAACGCCATTCACAACCATTTCTGCCATGGCCAGGATCAATGCAGCTTCACTGCGGGAATAGTTGTCGAAGATCAACGTTTTAAACGGTACATCACGAAGACGCGGCACACGGAGCGTTATGTGACCGATTCTTGTAGTAAGACCTCTGTCTCTTGTGCCGTTGCGGCTGGTGGATCGATCTTCCGATCGTTCATAACGCTCAGCGCCAACCTGAGCGGTTGCCTCGGCGGCGAGGATGCTGTTGAGCGCATTCTGAAGAAGCTCTTTAAAAGCTGCATCACGATCATTTGAAAGTAACTGTAGAATTTCTTCCTGATTCAGTGTAATATTGAGTTGAGCCATTGTGTTCTCCCTTCTCGGTATTATGTTGGATTGTGGTGATTCCATTATACCTAAAGGTTGAGCCTATGGCTCGTTATATTTCAACTGAATTTACACCATTATGCAGACTTTATCCGATTGGATGCTTGTCGGTGGATACAGTGCGAGCAATGCCGTGATAAAAGCCAAAACAGATACCTGGAATGCGTATACTGCCTACTATGGATGCAACTACTACGTTTTGCGCAACAATACGTATATTTAAAGAAAGCAGGTGATCATATGAAAAAAACAGCACTGATAATTTCAGCATTGGCGGTTTGTTTCGTCATTGCTATGGTCACAGGTTTGGTGCCTTACAATTCCGAGCAGGCGAAGGCAGAGGAAGCAGCGAAACAGGAGGCTGCGGCGTTCATAGAGCAGTTTGATAAGGATGAGATCGAAAAGCTGACGTATAAAGGCGTTGTTTCGGCCAATGAAGAGATCCATGCCGGGGAAGCCGAGTTCGTCTGCGGCGCGTACACCCTCTACTATGATCTGAGATCCGGTAAGCTGAGCACCATATATAAGGCTGAGACCGGCGCCGCGAAGGCCCGCACAGATGAAGAGCTGCTGGCGGAGGCTGCGGCGCTCCTGACATATGTACAGGGAGCATATATCGCTCAGGGCTGTAAAGCGGATTACGTTGAAGGATCGGCCGACAGGACGGTAACGTATACGTACGAGAAGGACGGGATCCAGTATCCGGCAGCCATGATCAGCTATGATCTGTCAGGCAATCTTGCAGCTGCAGCTTTTAAGGATGTGGCGGGAATGATATCTGAAAATTATACTGAGAACATAGTATCGGAGGAAGAAGCATATGAACTGGCGGTAAAAGAAGCAGAAGCTTATATCAGGGAGCGAAGTCCTGAGAATGCCGGAAGATATCTGCTGGATGAATCATCTATAGAATGCGTCAGGAGATTCCCTCCGAACCTGAAACGCACAGTATGGACATGGGATCTGCTGTACACTTATGATGGTCTGCCCGCTGGGGGCGAGGGACAGGATCCCGATGAGTATTTCTTACACTATGATTTCTTCTTTACTATCTCAGTTGATGCAGAGAACGGCAAGATCCTGGAAAATGCAAATAACTGGAACTGACGCATATGCCATGTTCTTAAACATCGGACAAAAACCATGAAAAACAGATGGAATAATAACCGCTTTTGGTCTCTCGTAGCATCAGTTTTTGGTGGAATCGCAGCATGCTTAAATCTGATCCTTTTTCTCAAGAGCTTTTTGGTTCTGGATGAAATGCCCATACTGTATGCAGCGTTGACTGTTATATGGGCAAGAGTGTCAATTATACAATTTCGAAAGTGGCACGATCGCAGCTGCGGACAATAAATACTAGATCCGTATAATGCGGATAAAGTATGAAAACGAGAAACATCTTTTTGATTATGTTGGCGATTACTTTGTTCGTGAGTAATTCAATAACAGTAATGGCTGAAGAGACTAAAAGAACATTTTGAAAGGGGTTCAGATGACGCGCTTTAGATTATCAGGATTATTGGCGTTGATGTTGATCCTTCTGTTGATCAATGGCTGTTCTGCCAAACACAACAATGCGAACATAGATACAGGGATGTGCTTTGAGGTGAAAGAAAAAATGCTCTTTGCTGAGCTTCAGCAGGGCAGCAGTTTTGAAGTTGTTGAGATCAAAAGCAAGAAACCGGTATACGGCATGATCGCTGACCT
>CAJORC010000269.1 GCA_905236615.1 uncultured Lachnospiraceae bacterium | reverse complement strand
TTTGCAGTTTTGGATGATAGGATCATGCAGGTTGGAAACAGGATCATAAGAATCTGATAATTCAAAAATAGATGATGCACAGATGAATGCAATGCGAGTTGTGTACAGTAGCCATAATCTGCTTACTGTACACAACATATTGAACTGCCTGAAAGAAGATCAGATGGGATATTCATTGCAAAGCAGACGGTAGGGTGCTTCGTCTTCTTCGATTGCCGGGAATCGTCCTGTCGGCTCATAAAAACGGTTATCCGTATTGTCATCGTTGCACATGGAAACTTCTCCTATCAGAGTCGCACCGCTTCCGGGTTCGATTGTAAATTCGTGATAGGTATAAGGCATAAGAGAGAGACTTTCTCCGGGATAAAGCAATATCTTGCTTCCGGCAGAAATGCTGTATTTACGACCGTCATGGAAGACCTCGACATCAGTATCAGCAAGCCCTTCATCTTTTCTTGCATTCCAGAGGTAGAATTCTATATTTCCGCCGCCACGGTTAATTATGTCTTCCATTTTTCTCCAATGGAAATGATTTGG
Source organism: uncultured Lachnospiraceae bacterium (assembly GCA_905236615.1). Classification (GTDB taxonomy): domain Bacteria; phylum Bacillota; class Clostridia; order Lachnospirales; family Lachnospiraceae; genus NK4A144. The sequence continues at coordinate 3,853 of CAJORC010000269.1, read as the reverse complement.
CGTAAATTGTCCTTCGCGGAGCATCATGATCTTTTCTGCATATACTTTACTGTATTTTGGATTGCTTGCATTTCCGTTTCTTAAGGTGATCAAGGCGAGACCAGTCTTGTTAAAGTCTCCTTTGCCAAAATCCGTTATGTCCCAGCCGAGCGCGTTATCCCTTATCTCGTCGTACTCATGTCCTTTGCTTTTCCATTCTTCCGGAGTAAATTTACAAAATGGCGGGATTTCAAATCTATGTTCCTTAAGCAGTGCTTCGAAATCTTTAAGAATGCTGTTGATCTCAGATCTTTTCATGTTTGAGCGACCTCCTCTGTTTAGTATAAAAGAACTCCCTATTCATTATTTTATCAGAAATAGGAAAATAGAATGACAATATTTAATTTATATTTTGCATATAATTTCAGACAAGATACAGGTACTAGATGTTGCTGATTGAAAGGGTTACGGAATATAATAATAGAGGTTCATATGAGACTGGGGAAAATAAAAAGGAGAGCCGGGGTGATCTGGTGATTTTAGAACTGCTGAAGATTTTTTCTGTAGGAATATTCTTTATATATATTCTTGCTGTTGGAGTTTTGGGGATAATTGCTATTATCAGGTATTGCCGTCATGAGAGAGAAAAAAAGTTTTGGTTTATGCCGGTAATATCCGTTGCAGCCGGCTGCTTTATGCATTATAACTGCATTATCCATGATTCGGTATTTTATTATCATTTACATGGTGAATTTATGCCTCCTGCAGATGACTTGGGACATTTCTTTTTCTTAAGTTATCTGGCTGCTGTATATCTGCCATGGACATTAGTCTCAGTAATATTTCCAATATACAGGAATGGAAAAACTGTTAGAAAAACAGTATAATATTAGCATAGTCCTAGGTAATTGTTGCTGGGGACACAGAAACAGGATTTGACTAATTAATGGCAAAGGAGGATGATCAATGGAGATTAAGGCAGTTAAGTTCAGAAAAGACGGTTTTTACAGCCAGCCATTTGCGTTTGGCGGTGAAGAAGGACCGGACAAGTTTGACAGTAACATAAGATATCGCGGATCGCTGCAGAACTATCTGATCGATACGGGTGATGAAGTTATTCTGGTTGATACAGGTCTTCCGGCAGCTACTCCGGAAGAAGCGCCTAATGAGAAAAATCTGGCATATCTCGGAAAGAGCATTTGCAGCTATATGGATGCGCTTAAGGCTCTCGGTTATAAACCGGAACAGGTCACCAGGATTCTTCTTACGCATAAGCATCTTGATCATTCCGGCGAGCTTAAGTCATTTCCGAATGCAAAAATTTATGTGAATGCGGATGAAACGTCAGCAGATGAACTGCAGGGATTGGGTAATCTTCTTCCTGTGAGCTTTACCGATGGGGCATATTACAATTTCCCGGACAGCCAGAAGATCGTTGACGGTGTTTTCTTTATCAAGGCAAAGGGACACACAAACGGCAACAGTATCGTGATCGTTGAAAAAGAAGGACTTTTCTATATGATCCACGGGGATATCACTTACGTGGATGAAGCACTTTATGAAAATAAACTGTCAATTGTTTATGATGATCTTCCTGCGGCACGCGAGACTCTTGACAGGGTGCGTGAGTTTGTAAGGAACCATCCGACGGTGTATATGGGAACACATACACCGCAGGGTTATGAGAATCTCGAAGCAAAGAGAGTGATCGATCTGGATAATCCTGTTGAGACAAAATTTGCTGAAATTGATTTTTCTGAACAGGAAGGGTCAGGAAAGTATATATGCTCTGTATGCGGATATGTATATGATCCTGCAGAGAATAATGGCGTGGCTTTTGAAGATCTTCCGGATGACTGGAAATGTCCGAAGTGCAAACAGGGTAAGGACAAATTCAATAAAGCCTGATAGCCTAAATATAGGCGTATATGCTGTTTGAATAATGTTATATAACGAATATGAGACCGAGGATGATTTTTTCATCTCTCGGTCTTTTGAGTATAAGCTGAATCTGAGGCGGCTGAATAACTGTTACGGAATTTGTCAGTGTTCGATTGACACATCTGTACTTAAATGAAAAAGTAAATTCCAGTTGCTAATAAATGCCTCAAAATGCGGATTTAAATTCCGTTTTTGCACCTTAACAATTTCATATTTTTGCCATATAATGAGCCCATAAGCACCCAGTTTGATAGTTTTTTGCATGCTAATGGGGCACCTGGAAAATAGTGTGCGAGACTAAATTCCACATGCCTTGTGTGTAAGACTAAATTCTGGTGCAGTGAAATCTGCCTGTGCTTAAACTATTTTATTTCAACAGGGCTGGACACAGCATTACATCATCTGGGGCTATATGTTCTAGGCCCAATGCTTTATGAATCGAATTGTCCAGGAGTAAAAGAGAGAGTTCATATGGGCTGTGCCCATTGAGACTGTCTCTTTTTTCGCTATTTATGTGATTCATCATGCGATGAATTTTATCTTTATCAAGATCAGCAAAAGAGCTTCCCTTGGGTCTGATATAACGTATGTATTCGTGGTTCTTCTCACAAGCACCTTTCTGCCAAAAGCAATAAGGGTCACAGTAGAAAACTATAGTACTTTCTGAGCCGTCACTGAATGTTTCCATCGCTTCGCGGGCAGAAAACTCTGTGCCACCATCAGTCAGTATAACGGGAAACAGCTTTTTGAAAGCTTCTTTTCCAAGGTTGTTTTCTAACCACTTGAATACTTCTAGTACACAGTCTTGATTTTGATGCTCAAGCAAGAACATAAGCATCAGGTTACAGTTACGGAATGTGAAGGTCAGAATAACCTTATTCTCAGTCTTTTGGCCCTCTACGCAGTCCATTTCAACTACGTTTACATCAGGATGCTCCTTGAGATATTTGAGAAAATCTTCATAGTTGTGACCTTTACGATAGGAACGATCTCTTGCACTTGCCTGAGTAGCTTTCTTTCGTTTCTTGTACCTGACAGCACGCCTAAGGTCTCCATTACGGACGTCAAAGACACTATCATTGATATAAGAGTAGAGTGTTCTTCTGGAACACCCAAGCTCTTCTGCATGAGTAGCATATACGTGACCTATTGACTGATGCTTATCCTTTATCAGTGGAACAAGGATGTCATTCATTGCCTGTATGCTCTCCGGAGTCTGGTTTATACCAGACCTGCAGTCAACAAGGACTCTGCGATACTCATCATGTGCATACTTGGATGAATAAAACTTTCTGGGCATAGAACAATGAGTTTTCTTCCCACATCCATTGCACACATATGGTGGCTTCTTGAGCTTGGCACACTCAGCGGTTTCATAACTGGGACATATATCTATGCATCTGAAATCAGGCTTTCTGCATATCTTACAGAGCCTGCCGCATTGATCATCACACAGACATACTATCTGGCAGTCTTTGCGGTGTATGCATGGTGGATTTGTATATCCGGGATCTGGCCGTTCTTTAACTTGAGCGTGCAAACGTACTTCCTTTGAGACAGTTGAAGGATCTTTCCCGATTATCCTTGCTATCTCAGCAAAGGACTTGTTTTCGGTCAATCCTTTTTCAATCTCTACACGTTGTTCAAATGTTATATGTTTTTGATTGCCTTTATTCATAATAAATCTCCAATCTGCACAGGCAGGCAATCAGCTGCCCGAACATTATATAGAGATCTATAGGTGAATATCAATATGGCAAATATATATGTGTAAGAGTAACTTCCATAACCCTAGAATTTACTCTTGCAAACTGGAATTAAAAATTACATTTAAGTACCATAATAATTTTCAAGTTCCTTTATCGGATTTTGCATCACATATCCGTCTTTGACAGTAAGTTCCCTCGGAAGAGTCATCATTCCATAATAATCA
>CAJORC010000268.1 GCA_905236615.1 uncultured Lachnospiraceae bacterium | reverse complement strand
AGTCATCGACAAGCCATCTGAACGATGAGCTGTCAAGTCCCGAAAGTGCTGCATTCTCCTTTGCCCAGTTTACCATCCCCTTCGAAGCATCCACATGAGTTACATGAGCCCCTGCTTCAACACAGGACAAAGTTGCCCCTCCTGTGTAGGCAAAAAGGTTTAACACCTTTATCTGTCTTCCGGAATTTCTGATCTGCTCCTTCATCCATTCCCAGTTAACAGCCTGCTCCGGAAACAGTCCGGTATGCTTGAATGAAAAAGGCTTCAGATTGAATTTTAATTTAGAATATCCGATCGACCATTCTTCCGGCAAGTCGAAAAATTCCCAGTTTCCGCCGCCTTTCGAACTTCTGTGGTAATGTGCGGAACAATTACGCCATCCCTGAGCCCTTTTTTCTGTATTCCATATTACCTGCGGGTCGGGTCTTATAAGGGTATATTTTCCCCATTTCTCAAGCTTCTCACCGCCTGATGTATCAATAACTTCGTAATCCTTCCATTTATCTGCGATCCACATTCTAAATCAAATAATCCTTTCAAACAATAGCAAAAATCAAAAATTCTTTATTGCAATATGAAATCCGCCTTTTTCATCAGTTTCCATGATAATATATGACGGATCCCTGCCTTCCTGTCTCGGATAAGAGAGACTTCCGGGATTCATCAGGGTAAGTTTTCCCTCCTTAGCCAGGTAGGGTTTATGAGTATGTCCGAATATCGCATAATCGGCACCTCTGCTCTCAGCCTCTTCCCTGTATCTGTCTGCTCCCATTGAAACGCCGTATCGGTGTCCGTGGCAGATAAAAAACTTATAAGCATCAATCTTAAATTCAAGTTCAGCAGGAAGATCTGAAAAATAGTCATTATTTCCCATGACTATCTTACATTCACAGCCTGTAAGTTCCCTGATAGTATCTTCTCCGCCTTCCACATCTCCGGCATGCAGGAGAAGATCAAAAGGCTTCTCCTTAAATATCACTTTCCTTAATATATCGTGTCTTCCATGTGTATCACTGACTATCAGTATTTTCATATTTCTCTATTTCTTTCCTCATTGCTCTGAGCGCTTTGCCCCTGTGGCTTTCTTCGTTCTTTACCTCAGCTGGCAGCTCCGATGTGGTTTTTCCGTACTTGGGCAGTATAAAAATAGGATCATAGCCAAAGCCGTTTTCCCCCTGCTCAGCGTATCCAATGCGTCCTTCCATAACACCTCTTACAACTTTCTCGCTGCCATCCGGAAAAACCGCCGCAACCGCACATACAAAGCGTGCTGTGCGCTTTTCGTCTCCGACACCTTCGAGCCTGTCGATTATATTCTTATTTTTAACATGATAAGATGTGTCTTCACCCATATATCTCGATGAATATATTCCGGGTTCTCCTCCGAGCGCATCAACTTCAAGTCCCGAGTCATCCGCAAGTACAAGACCTCCGGAGACTTCCCAAACCGTTCTTGCTTTTTTAAGAGAATTTTCCTCGAAGCTTTTTCCGTCTTCTATGATCTCTACGTTGACACCTGCTTCTTTCATCGTATAAACAGGTATTGAAAATCCTTCAAGGATCTCGTTTATCTCCCGAACCTTATCTTTATTTCCCGTTGCAAATACTATCTTTTCTATCTTTTTCATTTTATTTATTCCCGAAGTATTCTTTTATGCTTTCCGCCAGCGCCTCTGCTGCATTATCCTGAAAAGTATCACTGTTCATAAGAAGCGCTTCTTTTCTGTTTGTTATGAATCCGAGCTCAACCATTACTGACACATCACCCGTATTATTAAATATGGAAAGGTCATTTCCGCTTACCCAGCCGTTATAAGACATTGAACACTTCTCAGAGACATTTCTGGAAAAGCTCTCTGCAACAGATCTGTCGGCTGATACTGAAAGTGCCCTGCTTCCGTTCGTAGTCCTGCTCTTTGAATCAGCAGCAGTGTGAATGCTGATCAGAAGGTCTGCCGAAACCGTTCTGACTAAATTCTCCCTGTCCTCTTCAGACAGTGTTTCATCGCCGTTCCGCGTAAAATAAACACCTATATTTTCATCAGCCAGCATTCCCGGAAGTTTTGTCTTAAGCTTTTCAGTAACTGAATTTATTATATCTTTTTCCTTGATGCCATAAGTTGTCGTACCGCTGTCATCTCCTCCGTGTCCGGGGTCAATGACCACAATATGACTGTAATACTCTTTAGGGCTCACAAATTTTATGAAAAGCTTGTCCGACTTCAGTTCAGTGACAGGTTCAACTATCTCATCCGAATCAAACAGAATATAAGCTGTTCCGTCTTCATATCCGTACTTGATACTGCTTATCCTGTTCATTTCCCCGGAAAAAAGATTTTTATGGTAAAAATCCTGTTCTACCGGACTGACCGTCACTTTTATCTCTTTTGAATAAAAATCCCTCGTGACTGTAACATTTTCTTCCCCCAGATTATCAGGCAGAGGAATGGTTACATATCCGGCCCTGTCATCCTTTCTTTCCGAAAGAGAGTATGTATCATTGTATTCACCTTCCACCTGGTTGAATACACCTCTTTCTCTGGCAAATCCGATTGAAATATCATTGCCTGAGATCAGGAAATAACACATCGCTGAAAAGCTGACAAGAAAGAACAGAAGAAATGGTGCTGACTTTCTCATTTACCGCTCTCCTTCTGCCTTTTCGGAGGTTTAGGACCCTGATATATATAATAGTAGGTTTTTATCATACCATTGTATATTTTTCTGTTTTTATCCGCTTTGCGTCCAAAGCTTTTTTCCATATCTTCATAGGAAGATATTATATAGACGGACCAGCTGTCAAGTGCCCTGCAGGCCCTTCCGAAATTCCTGTATATCGGGATAAGGCTTTCCTTATCTTCAAGTCTCTCTCCATACGGAGGATTAGTTATCACAAAACCGTATTTTTTCGGATGTGAAAGCTCTTTTGAATCACGCTGCTGAAAATGAATAAGCTTCTCGACTCCTGCCCGTTCCGCATTGCTTCTTGCGATTCTGATCATTTCAGGGTCTATATCATAGCCCTGGATTTCTGTTTCTATATCTGTTCTGACAAGGCTCTGCGCCTCATCTATCGCATCGTACCAGACTTTCCTCGGCACAAGCTCCTTCCAGCTTTCTGCGGTGAATTCCCTCTCAAGTCCGGGGGCAATATTTGCCGCTATCATTGCCGCTTCTATCGGAATTGTTCCGCTGCCGCAGAACGGATCCACAAGTATCCTGTCCTTTTTCCATGGCGTGAGCATAATAAGCGCTGCTGCCAGATTTTCCGCGATCGGTGCTGCCCCCTGCATCTTTCTGTAACCTCTCTTATGCAGTGAATCACCGGTACTGTCAAGCGCAACGGTCACTCTGTCTTTATAAAGGAAAACCCTTACCGGATATTCGTCACCGTCCTCGCTGAAATGCTCTATATGATAGGTCTGCTTCATTTTTTCGACCATGGCTTTTTTCATGATGGACTGAATATCCGAAGGGCTGAAAAGCTTCGACTTTACTGTGGATGCCTTTTTCACCCAGAATTTCGCATTTTTCGGAAGAAATTCCTCCCATGGTAATGCTTTTGTTCCCTCAAAGAGCTCATCATAAGTCCTTGCTTCGAATTCGCCTACCTCTATCAGAACTCTTTCGGCAGTACGAAGACCTATATTTGCCCTCGCTACGGCATCTGCATCACCGGCAAAGCTTACCCTGCCGTCATCCGTCCTTACTATTTCGTATCCTAAATCCGTTATTTCTCTTTTTAATACAGCTTCGAGCCCAAAATGGCATGGAGCTACCAAGTTAAATTTTCTCATGGTCTTTATTTTAATCGGGCTCCTTATTTTAGTCAAGAAAAAACCCCGACACAATGTGTCGGGGTTCATGAGGGGAGTATAAATATTTATAAAGGGGTTATCATAAAAAGAATTATT
>CAJORC010000267.1 GCA_905236615.1 uncultured Lachnospiraceae bacterium | reverse complement strand
CTTGGAGGCGGAAGTCCCTGGGATATTTACAGGGATTATATCGATGGCAAGAGAGATCAGAGAGATAAACATGGAATATAATGAACACTATCGTCAGGGAAGACAGATAAAGTGAGGGACAATGATAAAAATTGATTTGGTGACCGGTTTTTTAGGTTCAGGAAAAACCACATTCATAAAAATATATGCTGAGTATCTTATCAGATCAGGACACAGGGTTGGAATTGTAGTAAATGATTTCGGTCCTGTAAATATTGACAGGATCCTTTTGGGCGAGCTCGAAGGAGAGAATTGTACGGTTGAAATGGTAACAACCGGCTTGAATGATGACTCGGAAGCCCATAGCAGAAGATTTAAGACAAAACTTATCTCGCTTAAAATGCAGGGCTTTGACAGAGTAATCGTTGAGCCTTCGGGAATTTATGATATTCATGAATTCTTTGACTGCTTAAATGATGATCCACTGTATGACTGGTATGAGCCGGGTAGCGTGATAACTCTTGTGGATGCTGATCTTGAGGATGATCTGGCATTTGAGAGCGAGCATTATCTTGCATCGCAGCTTTCATCGGCAGGAATTGTCTTATTCAGCAGATGTGACATGGTTTCTGCAGATATGATCGATAAAACAAAGGGCAGGATAAATGAAATTCTTGAAAAGATCGGCGGGGTAAAATTATCGAGAGATATTATCGCTAAGGATTTTTCGGAATACGATAATGAAATCCTGAAGAAAATATCTGATTCGGGATATGTGGGTGAAGGAAGGATAAAGCCCCTCGATGATGCAAAAGAGCATTTCCATACTGCATTTTATACGGATTTTCAGTATTCCTCGATAGAAGAACTGAAATCAGGGATTTCTGAATTGATGACAGAGTATAAGGAAGGTAAAGTTCTTCGCATAAAGGGCTTTGTAAATATTGAAGGCATAAGTTATGAGATAAACGCGAGTCATAACGGGATAAGGATCATCCGCTGCAGTATGCTGCTGCAGCAGATAATCATCATCATTTCCATAAAGTAAAAAGGAAAAAGATCTTTTATGACTGTTCAAGGTCAAGCTTTACAAGTTTCAGGGTTTTCTTCCCTTTCTTAAAATGCGTGCTGTCGAGGGAGGCAAAGAAAACATTTCCTTTTTTATCTAAGAAGCCGGCTGTTCCACAGTATGTCCATGTGTAGTCTGTGGAATAGTCTGTTTTTTTGACGGAATAGTCAGAGCCTATCTCAAAAGCCTGAACAGATGAGCTGCTGACGGGATAATAAAGGGTATAAGATCCGGACTCTTTAACGGCCGGGGCAGCCTCCCTTACAAAGTCTTCACACTCCTTTATTTCTTTAATTATCTTTCCTTTTTCATCGATCAGTAAGAGTATGCCTCCGTTATCGACAGTAGTGAGATTTACGGCGTAAGCTTTCAGATTTTTAAGGTAAACGATATTGTAGCAGTAATATTTAAGCTTATAGTCAGGAAGTTCGATGACAGCATTGTTTTCGGAAATTGTCTCCAGAGCTCCCTTTGACGGATCATAAACTGAATAGCAGAGATGAGCATAGCTTTCGTCATCTACATATCGCTGCCACAAAAGAAGCGCTTTATCATTGGAGGCGGCAAGAAGCGGCCACCAGTCCCTTGACTCTTTTGATTTGACAACCGGGATTGTTTTTTGGTTCTGTCCGTCTGAATCCATAGATGTTACATAAATGTCATCCCCGCTTCCGAGATTATCTGAGCCGCCGCCTTCTATCCAGCCTTCATTCCAGAATACTATATGTTTATCCGAGGTACTTGCGGCATGACCTGAGTGCCCGCCGGCAGCAATATCGGATGGATATTTTACGATTTTTTTCATCTTCTTATTGTATATTGCAAAGCGCTGGTAGAGACCATAGTCACCTGTGTCGTCACCGTCTTCAAAGGTCACGATCATGTTTCCGTTATCGGTGCAGGAAGCGCTGGCAGGTTCCTGAGCTTCATCTGCTTTTATGATCCTTTTAACACCGCGGACTTTTGGCTTTTTGGTATTAATTTTCATAAGATACACATCATGTGTCCAGTCTCCGTCGTCGTCAATTCCCTTTTTGAATGCGTCAGACCATATAAGATAGTTTTTATGGGTAACGGGATTTTCCACATAGCTTATACCATGTGCATAGGCACGGTAGTCTATGGACTCTGCCCGGCTTTCGGATGTAAAACACAAAGATGCGGCAATAGAGAATATAATCATGAAAGCCGGGATCTTTTTTGAAGTCATAGATTATTTTCCCCCCATTTTTTTAATTCAAGAAGTATCGGGATGATTGACTTAGACTTTTCGGTTAATGAGTATTCAACCCGTACAGGCATTTCTGCGTACTGTTTACGTTCTATAAGTCCGTCTTTTTCCATTTCCTTAAGTGAGTTTGCAAGCATGGTGTTTGTGATGCCGAAGATCGCCCGCCTTAAATCTCCGTATCTGACATTTCCCTCGCGGTCGATCACGCAGAGGATAAGTATTTTCCATTTACCGCCGATGATGTTTATGACTTTTTTCAGTCCGCATCCTTCGCCGGAAATATCTTCGCATAAAGGTTCTTTCTTTGGCATGTTAACCTCCTTAAAACTGTTACTCGCTTGTCACAGTTACACTCAGTTTTTTCTTACCAGATAAATATAAACTGCGTACTTGATATATTTTTCGTACCGGTTATAATTGCATTATAAACTATATTGAAGATTTGCGCAAAAAATGATGTGAGGAAAATATTATGAACAATAAGCGGATTGCTGCAGTAAATACAGATATTTGCGTAGCCTGCGGTGCATGCCAGACGGAGTGCCCTATGGGTGCGATATCTGTTTATAAGGGCTGTTATGCTGTGGTTGACGGGGCAAAATGTGTGGGATGCGGAAAATGCAGCAGGATATGTCCGGCAGGATGTATAGAAATAAGAGAAAGAGGAATTTGATGAAGAAGAAAAAGTTTTGGTATGACTATATGTGGATATGGACAGTCCTGTATTTTGTCCTGGGATTTTTCAATATTCTTTTTGCATGGCTTGGGATGATCGATTTTCTGCT
>CAJORC010000266.1 GCA_905236615.1 uncultured Lachnospiraceae bacterium | reverse complement strand
TTCCTCTGCGATAGCTTTACTTGATACACGCATAATATTATCCTCTATATCGTCTTTAGACAGAAGATTCATACTTCCATACCATACAATTTCCTTATCAACTACAGCATAATGCTGACGGCACAACCATTAATGAAATAACTGCCAAGAGAAGTGTTCTCTCAGCAGTCTGATCAATTTATTCAATTGACTTCATACTGATCATCTATTTCTTTAATACTTTTCAATAACCTGTACACAGTTGTGCCTAAATCATCGGGATAATCACTTTCAGGCTTAGATTCCAGATTCTCAGCACGATGAATCGCATTCACAATAGCTTCTTTACTGTAATTCTGATAATGTCGTTCATTGATATGTTTATCTTTCTTAAGTGGAACATTCAGGTCTGCAAGTCTTTCACGGAAGTGCCCCGTTGGTTCATATGGATGTAAACTGGTGACCGCATATTTTCTGTCTTCAGCGTTGATATCATCAAAATGAAGCAGAAGCCATAATTCAAAAAACGGATTGCTTACTGCATAGTTATAATTCTTTTCTCTGCATTTTTCAAGAACAGTATTCCATTTATCAAGATTACTTTTTCCTTCCGCATCAACAAGAGAAGCATTGGTGTTTTCATCAACATCCATTACAAGCCAGAACTCATCATCAGGATTATGATCAAAATCATATTCTTCACTGAACTTCAGCTTATAATCATCCATTTTTATTAAAAGATTATTCGGAGAAGCACTTGTCACCAATCTGTTTTCTTCAGAAGTCCTTTGTTTACTTTTCTTTTTCAGAACATCTTCAAGAATATTGATAACTTTTACCTTGGAAGAAACATTTTCAAAAGCAAGATTAACGATTTTCTCAAAATACTCCCATTCAGTAACTGATCCTTCGCAGGAAATAAAAATAAGCTTATCACTCGTTCTTCTTTTCGGTCTTACCGGACTAAAAGTAAAAGATGATATTCTATCAGCCGCCATCAAGCACCCTCCCTGATCACCGGAACAGCTCCGAATCTGCCGGCAAGATATCCTTTGAGAATATCCTTGTCTGCTGATACATCAAAATCTGAAAACGGCTTGAGCCTCGTTTCACCATTTGAAGTTTTTTCAAAGAACCATATTTCCTCGCTTCTGAAATCCTTAAGATTAAGCAGATTAACATCATGTGTTGTAAAAATAAACTGTGAATTATCTGATGTCGCTGCAGCTAAATTAACAAGATGTTTCGTAAGTTTTGTGTGCAGACTGCGGTCAAGCTCATCAATAATATAAATATCATCAGAACCATTTTCCATTCTGAAAATAACAGGAAGAAGATCCAGCAGTCTCCGAGTACCGTCTGATTCGTCGTCTATATCAAAAGATATATTAGCATGATTAAGCAGGTGCTCAAATCTTATCTGAAAGAGCTGAATACGGTGATCTGCATCTTCCCTGAAAACATAAAGTTTTCCTTCTGCAGTGATCAGTCCGTTCTGCAATCTCTCCATTTCATGTACAATATCGTTTGAAATATTGTATTTTTCCTCAAAATCTGAAAGATCGATCTTGTTATCTGATTCACTGACTTTTCTGATTCCCGTACCTAACAGATTTAGTTTTGCGGATAGAAAATCAAGAAAATTATCTTCCTTCGTAATCCTGAGAGGTAACGAATGCAGTCTTGTATTAGGATAAATAATTTTCAGGCGCGTAAACCATGAATATATCAGTCTGGCATGTTCTGAACCGTTCTCATACAGCTTATAAAGGAAAAGCTGATCGCACTGTTCTTCTTTCATTGTTTTGGTCAAAAGTTCAGCAAGATCTCGTTCGTCTGTACCCTCTTTGGCATATGAGTTAAATATTTCGATATTTGATGAAAGATCGTCTCCGGTTTTTCTGTCAAACAGATGATCAAACGAACCTGATTTGTCAAGAACATCAAGCCATTCTTCATGGACATGAGAACGGTCAAGAGAAAATCCGTAATTATAAACTTCGGAATTTATATATATCAAAAATTGAAAAGTAGTTACACCTTCAAGATCTGCTATTTTCCCTTTAAACTGGTCAACCTTTTTTACATTAGAATTTCTCGGTCCTTTTGTAATATATTCTTTGGCATATGCAAGAGAATCAATAAAAGATGTCTTTCCTGATGCATTCGGTCCGAAAAAAGCACCTCTTTTAAGTATCTTCCACACACCTGTAACAGTTGTGATCTCTGAAAGAAATCTGTCGTCAGAAGTACCTTCAAGAGGAAACATACTGAATTCGATCGTTCGTCCTATTGATTTAAAATTGCTGACAGTATACTTCAGAAGCATTCATGTCACCTCCGTAAAAAACACCGTATAAACAAATTCATTATATCATAATTTTCTATTTCTTTCAATAACATTGTTTACATAGTAACAGTAAAAGCTGCCCACGTGCAGCTTTTTTCCATTGTGCCGAAGGCACCACCATTTCAGTCATGCCATCTGGCCACTCATTCTATGGTTTTATTTCTCATCTTCAAGGAATTTCAGTACGAACTTCCTGTACTCTGTACCAAGCGGAAGTTCAAGGTCTGTATACAGTTCACGTCTTTCGGTGATCACCTTTGTATTTGTACGCGGATCTACGCCTTCTTTCTGTACATTTCTGAAATAAACGCCCTGTCCTCTTTTCTGCCATGCCGGAAGGTCATTATAGTTTATTCCGCGCT
>CAJORC010000265.1 GCA_905236615.1 uncultured Lachnospiraceae bacterium | reverse complement strand
GGCGGAGCAGATGCAGGAACAGCAGCGGCAGCGGGCGGAGCGGCAACATCAGCGGCAGCAGGCGGGGCAGATTCGGGAGCAGCGGCAGCAACTGCTGTAGCTAAAAGCCCATATTATGGAACTGCAGCTCCGACAGAAACAATAAAAAAAGCGCCCAAAAAGGATAAGAATAAAGTAGTGAAAAATATGGTTCTTTATTATGCGGCAGCAGAAAAAGTAACAGCCGCTAAGCAGAAGAACGAGATGATAGAAAAGTCTATCAATAAGGCAAACACTGATGCCAAGATTGGTGAAGATACTGAAGAAAGACTCAGAAGCCTAAAAAAAGAGGCTAAAGCCATTCAGCTTGAGATAACTGCAGCAACAGCCGAGATGGCACAGTACGCGCAGGAAATCACCGCACTTACCGGAGGCGACAGCGGTGCAGGGGCTGATATGTCGCAGCTTATCGTAATGTTCGATGTTTCAGCTATTGATACCGATAAACTGGCGCAGGCTTCTGTGCAGAATGCACTTGCCCAGAGTGAAGAAGATCATGAAGCAGCAATGCAGAGTTATAAGGATGCGGTAAAGAAAAACGAAAGAAAGCTTGAAAGAGCATTTGAAAACTCTGGTCTGGAAGAGCGTATGCTTATCAGATGGGATGATGTTGATTATGAATATGCACAACGCTATAACGAATTGAAGGATCAGATACAGGAGTGTTTTGAAGAGCTCTTTAAGATTGAAAAGCCGAAGCAGGGTGAGATAAACGATCAGGAAATTTATAAGCTGCTTCAGACACAGATGGTTCAGATGCAGCTTGCAGGTGAGAATATCAAGGCTGCGAAGGATGAATATGCTGAAGCAGTAAGCTATCAGCAGGAAGTTGAGAAAAAGTTTAAGACAGGAAGGGCAACTGAGGATGAACTAAATGATGCAAAGATGCAGATAATGGACTGCTGTTCGGCATTAAATGCGGACTTGGCAAGTTTTGCAGCTATTGCATCTGATATGAATGATGTATCCGGTGGTTATATTTCGGAGAGCAGCGGATGGCTTGCAGATGCTTTTAAAGAGGGATAGAAATGGCGGATTATACGGCGATATATGAGACCGGAAATGCTCTTGTGGAAATCCTTAGGGATGCTCTTACACCTGAGCCGATAAGCAAGAGGGAGATGATCTCTCTTTGCAGTCCTTATGAGAGTGATAATAATTTTCTGACGGTTCACCTCATTCATTTTGAGGAGGACAGGCAGGCAGGGATTCCAATGTACAAAGCTGTAGGGCAGGACAGGATGGAGATGGAACCGACGCAGCTTTTTGCCTACTTCATGATAACGGCTCATTCTACGGCACCGCTGCAGGTCCGGGAAGCGGACACTTACAGGATTCTGGGTGCTGCGATCCAGGCGCTGACTGATTCGCCGGTCATTGAAGGCAAGTATCTCAGCGGTTCGCTGGCTTCTGAGGATACGCAGCTGATTGTCGGCATGGAGAATTACGACATGGAAAAGATGCAGAAGGTCTGGAATAATCCGCAGATGCCGTACAAGCCGTCGTTTGTTGTCAAGGTTTCAGGAATCAATATTGATTCACGCAGATCTATCAAGATCAAACGTGTAATGAGTGCTGAGTTTGAGGTGCAAGAAAAAGAGCAGCCAGTGAAAAAGTGAAGTCCGTTGCAGGTATTTGAGTATTCCAACACGGGACGGTTGGTGAGGGGAGCGAGGAGTGATTAGTTTCAAGGTTTGTGCGATCTTTAGGATTACGGACAGCTTCACAGAAAAGCCTATTGCGAATGGCATTTTTTCGGCAAAGGTTGATGGTATAAAGACTAAACTTCTTAGTAAAGACAACGGATACTTTTTACTGATGGATGCAGAAAATGGTGAACATGAGCTGGAACTTGAGAGCAGTATTTATCTGACTGAGAAGGTCAGATTTTCGGTGAATAACAGTCCCGAAACTCATGTGATAACCCTAAAGCCGGGAGTAAAATATCCTTACAGCGGAAATGCGAAGAAATTCGAGGGAGAAGCTGAGGGAGAATACGTATGGATAGCCCCGGTAAAATCGGGTGCCGAGCTAAAGATAGCTGAAACTAAGGCTGAGTCGGGGAGTGCAAGTGTCAATGTATTCACTCCGGCTTCATTTTCGAAACACATTTACCCCGATAACTTTTTAATATCCGATGGAAATGATAGCGAAATAATTTGTATAGAAAAAATTGAAGATGGAAAAGCAGAATTTATTGGAAACTTAAAAAACAACCACAAAAGAGGAACCAAATTTCTCCCGGCTGTGAAAATTGAAGTAATAGATGGACATTACAGCACAGTATTCAACAATGTCGAAAATATAGAAGTGTATTCTGAATGATGAACTGAGTCAAAGGAGGGTAATATGGGAGCAAATCCGTTAACAATGGGGTGTATATGTAAGTGTTCATTTGGGTCGATACCGTTTCCGATTGCGAAGACGACATCACCGAATGTAAAAATGATGGGACTGAAAGCAGGAGTGATACTGGATAATAAGCCGCTGATGTTCGGAACCTGTATAAGTCCTATGCAGCCAAGTATGGCAGTGGGAACACCGGGACCCTGCATCGCAGCAGCGCAGGTAGTTGCACCCTGGGCACCTGGATCGGCAACAGTAAAAATAAACGGAATGCCGGCAGCCCATAAAAACTGTAAACTCATTTGTAACTTCGGCGGAATCATCACGATAAACATGGCACCGGCAATGACCGTGAAAATAGGATAAGCCTATGGACCTTTTAAGTCTTGAGATAGATGATGAGGATGTGAGACTGGATAAAGTCGATGAGCCTTATGAAAGTCAGGAAGAATTCCTGCATGACGTTGCTGCGGAAATAGATCACAGACTCTACCTTCATTATAAATACCATCAGTGGGTAGGACCACAGAATGATATGAAAAACATGCTCGGTCTCGTCATAACAAGACATGAATTCGAGCATAATCTTTCAAAGGCAGCAGAAGAAAGACTTATAGACAAGTGTGACAGTGATGAAAAGTCAGAACTGGAAGTAATAAGGGATGTGCTGGAAAACCGTATAAATCTTACGGATCCTGAAGCCTTTCCGGCGGTGAAGCTTATAAAGCGTTTTGATCTTGGCTTTCAGGAAAGAAGCGCCGTTTTCTTAAGCTTCTTTGCGGAGAATTCTGATAAATACAGAAAGATAATCGCGTATCTGCAGGATGACGTTGCAAAGGGAACACCTGGAATAGCACTCCTCTCTGATGTGTTCGGAGATGAAGTCGATATTGCTTCCATGCGGAGAAAATTCATAGAAAAATCGCCATTTCTTTCGCTTTTCAGTGACGAAAAACTTCTCAAAGGTCTTCTTGGCTTAAAGAAAGAAGTTCTTGCATTCCTGAACGGAAGCGAAGAACTTGAAGCCGGATTTAAGCTTGTAAAGCCCGACGAGAGTAAAAAGCTGCTTATCAGACAGGATATCGGAGAGCGCATAGATGCAGTATTTAATGTTGATAAGAGTGCGATTTATATTTCCGGCAGTAAGGGAATAGGACGAAGCTATATGGCAGAGAGAGCTGCATCAGATCATGGTGACAGCTGTCTCATAGCAGACCTTTCCTATAGTTCCAAGAAAGCGGAAATGCTTGCAGAAGCAGATATGCTGAGCCGTCTTTTCAATGCGATACTTGTGGTAAAGGGAATAGAAGAAAAAGCAGATGGAGAGACAGAGCCTCCGACGAGGACTGTTGCTGAAAAGCTTGAAAGCATTCAGCCCTACCGCTCACCGATGTTCGTGATCTCAGAAAAGATCCAGCATCTGCACCCACTTCTATCTTCGATCAGCATTGATCTTGAAGACACGACGGTTGATGAAAGAATTACATTATTTAAGCATTATATAGACGGAGTGGAGCTTGAAGAATCTGTATCTATTGAGGAAACAGCAGTAAAATTCCACTTTACACCCCTGCAGGTCAAGGGCGCCTGTGAAAGATTAAAGGGAATATACAGCATAGAAAAAAGACCTTTAACAGCCGAGACAGTAAGTGAATGCTGCTATGGCGAAGTGGTCACAAGGCTTGAGAGACTGGCAAGAAAAGTAAGGGGCAAATACAGCTGGGAAGATATCGTATTGCCCGACAGTATAAAAAGGCTTGTGCGGCAGGCAATAGCCCATGTGAAATTCCATCACAAGGTTTACAGTGAATGGGGATTTGAAAAAAAGCTCACTTACGGAACCGGTGTATCAATACTTTTTGCGGGAGTTCCGGGAACCGGTAAGACCATGTGCGCACAGATAATGGCACATGACCTGAATATGGAGATATTCAAGGTAAACCTTTCGCAGATCGTCAGCAAATATATCGGTGAGACTGAGAAGAACCTTCAGGAAATCTTTGCAGAAGCAAAGAACTCAAACTGTATACTCTTCTTTGACGAATGTGATTCGCTTTTTGGAAAGCGAACGAACGAAGTCAAAGATGCAAATGATAAAAATGCAAATGTTGAAAGCGCATATCTTCTGCAGCAGATAGAAGAGTACGATGGTGTATGCGTTCTGGCGACGAACCTTCTCCAGAATATTGATGAAGCTTTCATGAGAAGAATAACTTTTATCGTGCATTTTCCTTTCCCCGATGCTGAAGCGAGAAATGAGATATACCTGCGGACTTTCCCTAAGGGAATGCCGCTTTCAGACGATATTGACTGGGACTTCATCTCAAAGACTTTTGAAATCTCGGGCGGATATATCAAGAATATCGTTTTATCCGCATCATTCCTTGCAGCAGAAGAGGGAAGCATAGTTTCCATGAAGCATATGGTAAATGCCGCAGTAGATGAACTGAAAAAGAGTGGAATGGTCGTAGTCCGTGAACTTTTAGCCGAGTACGCAGACCTGCTTGATTGAATTTCATGCCACGTTGCAGATAATGAACAATCCACGCGGGACGCTTGCGCTGAAAAAGTCAAACGCAGATAAGGGGCAATTATGGGGGATAAACTTCATCTGGTAAGGGTAAGAGAAGGCTTGGAAAACTATTACTCTTACATACCGCCTAATTTAATATATCTCCTTTCAGACAGGGCAAATATAGCTGTGTCGGCTGTCTGGCGCGGGACTATCTGCGGAACTGCGATCGCTGAACGATTTGAGGATGTGATCGAACTTCGGAGTATATTTGTAGACCCCGGATTTAGAAAGATAGGACTGGGGGAATACATATTAAAGGGGCTTATAAATACAGCAAGAGACGAAGGCGTGATCGGGGTGACGGCGCATTATACGGAAAAGTCATTTCCGAAACACAGAAGTCTATTGCAGAGGGCTGGGATGAGCGAAGCCAAAGCGTCAGCCGCCGGATATATGATCGCATTGGGAGATATCCCTCGCATAGATAAGATAAAGATTCCCTTTGACAGCTGCTCCTTTGCGGATGTTCCGAGAGACTTAATGGATAATTACCGGAAGATGTGCTCGAGAGGGGAACTTCCGGACTATGTAAATGTGCTTAAGTACAGGAATCCTTTGAAGAACCTTTCATTCCTTGTAGCTGATAAGGGAAAGGTAGCCGGTGTTCTTATAGGAGAGAAGAATGCAGCAGGCTTAAGGCTCGGAGGTCTTTATTCGCCAAAAGAGTACCAGGGGCGAGGACCTTCGATACTACTCTTAAGTCTTGCGCTGACAGAAGCGCAGAAACAGTACCCGAAAGAGACAGTAGTTACGATAGATGCGATATCAAAAGGAGCTATAAAGCTTTGCGAAAAGCTTCTTCCGAGGAAATCACTGATATTTAAGGGAACGGAGTTTTTTTGTTACCTTAAACTTTAGTAATTTATGGAGATAATTATATGCCAGGAACAAAAGAAGAAGTAAAAAAACCGGATGCTAAAACTGAAGAACTTTTAGAAGGTGTACAAGAAGCGGTAGGCGGAAGCCTTGAAGAGGGTGCAGGACAGGAAAGCGTGCCGAATTCGGCAAATGATGTTGAAAAAAATGTGGATTCTGTGCCGGAAAAGGCGGAAGTTGAAACTGATACAGGCGGAGAAAGTGAAACACAAACTGAAGCGCCTAAAGATGATACTGAGGCCCAGACTGAGCCTCAAAAAGCTGATGCCAGGACGCAGACAGAAGAAGTGCCTCAGGAGGAAGGTGGAAAAGAGCCTGAAAAAGAACCTGAAGAAGAACCTGGAAAAGAGCCTGAGTCAGAGGTTAACGACAAGGCGCAGGAATTAAAGAAGGAAATGGAAAAGGACTCTAATGAAAGCGCTTCAGAGGCAAGCGAGGGAGATAAAGACGCCAAGCCTGCAAGCGATAAAAAAGCAAGTCCTCTGATTCAGGTCTTTTCAAATAAATTCAGCTTTGAAGGTCTGTCCAAACTCTTCGGTGGGTTCGGAGGAGGAGGAAATTCCGACTCTGAAAAGAAGGAAGAATCAGCGGAACAGAAGAATGACGAAGAAAAGAAGGAAGAAGTTGAACAGGTAGAACAGGAACAGGAAAAACCCAAAGAAGAAAAGGGATTCTTTGGAAAGGTTCTGGATAAGCTTACAGATGCTGGCGGTAAAATTGCAGGTAAGCTTCTTGATAAGGCGATTAACAGGTATACCGGAGATAAAGCCCTTGATAACTTAAAGCATGATGCCAAAGTTGTAGGAGGCGCGGCAAAGAAAGTTGGTAAGGCAATTGCAAGCGGTGCCAAGAAGGCTGGAAGCGGAATCCTTAAGGGCCTCAAGGCTGTCGGAAGCGGTATCAAGAAAGGTGCAATGGCAATTGGCGGAGGTGTGAAGAATCTATACAGAAGAGTCCGCTATGGTAAAGAAAAAGCTGCTCAAATGGCCAAGGAAGATAGAAGGAAGGCATATGAAAAAGAGCATAAAGGTGAAAAAATCAAGCTGAGTAAGAAAGAAATCAAAAAGCTTAAAGAAAAAGGATCTGCTGTAAGAGAGGAAAGAGCCGCAAGAAGAGAAGAAGCTGCTAATGCAGAAGAACCTGATATGGGAGAAGATCTTAATAATCTCTTTGAAGAGCCGGCAGATCCTCGGCCGGTACTTGTTCCCCAGCAGGAGGAAGAACAAGGCGGTGTTGATGATAAGATGGACGAAACCCGCAAGAAAATAGAAAAACTTGAGAGTCTTGCAGAATATGACCCACAGCAGAAGGATGTTGCTGAAAGGCATATAGGAAGGCTGAAACAGAAATTAGGACAACAGGAGATTCAGAAAAAAATAGAAAAACTTGAAACATTAGCAAAAAATGATCCAACACAGAAAGAAAAGTGTGAGAAACATATAGAAAGACTCAGACAGAAATTAAATGAGTAAGGTTATTTAGAGGACTTTGCGGAGGAGACAGTAAAAATGGGAATCAAACAATTAATTAAAAAGCACATGCTGAACATAAAGCTGTTTTTAATATTTGCGATTTTTACTGTTCTCCTCAGCGGAGTTTTTTCAATAGGCGGCTTTACAATTTATCTTATAACTACAATTATTCAATATAACGAAGCACAGGAAACAGTTGCTGAATATGTGGCAGAACAGATAGCTTTTTCATATCCGAAACTTTTTAAGAATCCTGAAAGGGTTTCAAAAAAAAGTCTAAGAGAAATCAGTAATGTTCTTAATCTTCTCAATTATACTACAGGCGAAGGAGCTATATCGATTTATTATCTGGACGAGGCCGGAAACGAGGTTTTGCTGGTCGAGACAGACTATGACTATATGGGTGACGGGACAAGGTTCAGGAACGAAAATATTCAGGGACAGCTGATACCATTTAATGACGACGATGATGATGACGAACAAGACCTATGTTATCTTCATCAGTCACAAAAAGAGATAATAGTTGATGGCAAAGTCATGGGCTACTGCTATGTTGAAAATATTGTAAAGGTAGTTGATGATTTCTTTATAGTTATAACGTCGTTTCTGCTTGTCTCATTGGCAGTTGTTGCAGTTTTTGCCCTGATCATGTCGTTTATAACCAGCCTTATGATAGTTCATCCTATAGGGATACTTACAGATCAGGTCATAAAGTTTGGTGCTGACTCTGACAAAAATGCGTTTGCAAAAAGAATCAATACACATGATGAGATTCAGATCCTGCAGGATGCCTTTATCGATATGGCAGAACATCTGACAGAAGCTACTGGGATAAAGATAGCAGAAGCTGCGGAAAAAGAGCGCGAGCTCACGCTGTATAAAGTTTATAAAGAAATGAAGGATGCACTTCTTCCCGGGGATGCGGTACTCTCTCCCAGTGAGTTTGTGGATATGAACTGGATCAATCTGGGTACTACAAGTCTTGAGTCAGACTGCTGCAATTATTACAAGAGAAATGACGGAAAGATAATCTTTTTCGTGGCTTCACTGGAAGAAACAGGTATAATGTCAGCCATGTTCATGATGATAGCCACGGCTATAATAAAGAGTTATGTCCGCTCTGAACGTGACTTTGAGAAATGTGTAACGGAAATCAACCGTCAGATCTTCATCAATCTTTCAAAAGAGCATGCCGTGAATGTTTTCTTTGGTATGATAGATGAAGAGAACAGTATGCTTTACACGATCAACTGCGGAGGAAGACCGGCACTTTTTGCCGATAGTAAACGGAATCTCAGCCGAATGCCCGGCAGAATATATGATTCCCTTGGATTCTCTGAAAATGTTAATTATCGAGCAGAAAGCATGAAGATTTCAGAGGGAGATGTGATCTATGTAAGCAATGGTAAATTTGAAAAGAATCACAATAAAGATGGGGAGGAATATGATTTCTCCAGATTTGCAGCTATTGTCGAGAATTTTTCGAATAGGAGTACAGATGCGGGTGAGATTCTCGAGAAGGCAGAGATGGATTTCATCAGCTTCCTGAAGGGAACAAAGCTTCAGAGAGAAATTCTCATGATCGCAATAAGTTACAAGAAGCCTGACAAGAAGAGGGCGGAAAAAACAGTTCCTCCAAATATGAATTATGTAGGACAGCTTCAGGATTTCGTTGGGCTTCAGCTTAAGCAGAATGAGATCCCTCCTAAGGCAAATGCGTTTATGAGGGTTATAGTTGAAGAACTCTTCCACGTTTTTTGTGTTAATACTTTTGGTAATGAGATCAGAACATTATGTGATATAGATGAAAATAAATACCTGCGAATTGAAATGTCATCCAGAGTAAAAGGCGGGAAGGATGTTTTTGATGACAGCAAAGATGAAGCGGTTTCGTTTGTGAAACGCAATACTGACAGATTTGAACTTGCTGAGGAAGGAGATAATATAAAAGTCATAATCGAAAAACAGATGTAATCTTAAGTCGAAGGGAGGAGGAAGCAGAAGAGGCGGCATAAAGAAAAAGAGCCCAGGTTCATGATTTTGAGCCGGGGTTCCTTTTTTTTAGGAAAGTTTTTTGTAGGCAACGATATGAACGTTGTTATCTCTTGTGCCTATATTGATGCTGTCAGCCAGTTTCAGGAGAATTTCTCTTTCGAGATCCTT
>CAJORC010000264.1 GCA_905236615.1 uncultured Lachnospiraceae bacterium | reverse complement strand
TTTAAGAATATAAACGACATGTGCGGTCACGAATTTGGTGACAAGGTCTTAACTACTATCAGCAGACTTCTTCTCTATATGGCAGCTGACAAGGGATCTGTTTTCAGATTTGGCGGTGATGAATTCGTAATACTGTATCCTCATAAGAACGAATCTGAGATCGGAAGTTTCAGTAAAGAAATAAAAAATCAGGTTTCAAAGATCAAAAAAATTGATTCCATCGAGGTAAGACTCAGTCTTTCAATAGGTGCAGCAACTTATTCTGAATGTGAGAGTATTATCAAGATAATAGATATCGCCGACAAACGGATGTACAACGAAAAAGACCTTAACAGAAAAAAAGGAATTTGATGAAATAAATCTGCCGGTAAGCTCATAGCCCATTGGCAGATTCAGTTTTTTATATCGTATATTTAATGATGTTGACATTACGGACGGTGTTTTATGAAGAAAAGAATTTTAGCGGTTTTATTTTCGATGATTTTTATATGCAGCGGCTGCGGACAGAATGCTGAAGTTAAGAAGGAGGCTGTTTCAACAGAGGCTGCTGTTTCAACTGAGAATGTAGTTTCAACGGAAACTGCTGTTTCAACTGAGGCTGTTTCAACAGAGGTTTCAAGCGTTGATGATGAGCATCCGGATTATCTGCCATTATATTATTTTCCGGGGAAAGATGAGCTTTATAAGGAGATAACCGAGTATATCACCATAGAGCTTGCCCTGAATTACGATGAAACGGATGTCTGCATACCTGTTATAAATATGCTGGAAATAGACCAGACCGATGAAAATGATATCAAGTGTTACGGAGACTTCTGGATCTATAATTACAATCTAAAGGGTGATGTTCTCGAAACAGCATCCGGCGGGGATTATCCGGGAGTATTCCATTTCAAAAAGAACGGTAACAAGTACGAGCTCACTGCCTTCGACGGCGTAGAGGACGAAAATGATCGCTGACTATGTTTCGGCAAATAACCTCGATATCAAGAGTTATCAGGATTACGGATGGGATCCTGTAGAACTTAATAAATGAGCCGTAAACCCCGTCACCATGGCTCAAAAACATTCAAGGAGGATAATATTTATGAAAAGAAAGATTGTAAGCGTGATCTTAACAGGGGTTCTTGCATTATCAACGCTCAGCGGATGCGGCGCAAATGCTGATAATAAAGCATCTGAGCCGGCTGCTGCAACTGCCGCTGCCGCTTCAACGGAAGAAGAGGAGCTTCCCGACATCGAGATCAAGGAAGAGACTTTCGTTGATTCATTCGAATATGATGCTTCTTCTGCGGACTCCTCCGCAGAAGGAGATGACGGTGATTCAGAACTGAAGCCCATGGATGTTTCGGATTGTGATACTTTTACACAAATAGTTAATAAACTTAAGCCGGGTCAGGCGTATGCAAATGATAAGATCAGCGATACTGATGTGCTTTTTATAACCTCAGGAACTTATGATAATGACGGTGTTGAAGCAGCCATTGGCGCTGAGATTTTTTATTATAGCGATGATGATCCCCATCCCACATCCCTCGGGATCGTTGAAGCAGGCGGCACCGCTTATCCGCTCGCAATAAAGGACGGCCTTCTCTATGTCGGACAGGGGCATGGTCTTGAGAAATATGCTTTTAAGGATGGAAAGCTTTATGTTGCGGAAGCTGTCGAAGTAGAATACGGCGATGGCGGAAAAGAGTCCTACAGCTACAGCAAGGACGGCGAGGTCGTTGAGAAAGACAATGAAGCTGCAGAGAAGAAGTTCAGCGAGTTCTTTGAAGATCTTGAAACAGCAAGCATTGTAGAATTTTCAAAGATAGTTTCCGAAGCTTCCGGAGAATCTTCGGAATCAGGGCTTCCCGCTTATGAATATCCGGGTCCCGAGCTTTTCTACTCAGTACTTTACAAGTATCTTACGGATAATCTTTCAAAGGATTATGAATCTGTAGAAGGAAATGTCGGAATACCCTGCCCCGTAATTATCGCAGAGGATGACAGCGATAAGAACGATATCAAGATCTGGGGAATTTTCGGCTATTACAATTATGAACTGAAGGGCGAAACCCTTGAAATGGTTTCAGGCGGAAAATATCCGGGATGCGTCCATATCAAGAATAATGACAACGATTATCCGGTTACAAAAATGGAAGTAGTTGACGATGGTGAAGGTTATGCTGAATCAGCAAAGAAGATCTTTGGTGACCATTATGCTGATTTTGAAAAGGCAGATAGTGACGATGAAGGGTTCGATGCTACAAGGGCACAGATCATCGCTAATTATGTAGCTGCAAATAACTTAAAGATCACGGCTTTCCAGGACAGCGGCTGGGATCCCGTAAAGCTTCCGAAAGAAAATATCGATTCATTTTACAGTCAGCTTGACTGAGTGAGTGAGTGAGTGCCATGGGGCCAGACGGACATACTTTTGTGCCGTGTTAATTTCGAATTTTGTAAATATTATAATACCTCCGGATTGTTGATGATCCGGAGGTATTTTTTTTGAAGTTTTATTGGAAATCTATTTTTGATGTCTTTGATTTACATAATTATATTATGTCTACCAACAATAAATGAGCCACAAACCCC